>JAQTRT010000038.1 GCA_028711675.1 bacterium
AGTTCTTTGGTGATCTCCGTGCCCGAAGCTACTTTAGTGCCCAGGTATCCTTTCATATGCGTGGCTTTCAGGAATTTTTGGAGCAGGTCATCAGGAAAACCGCTCGGGTAAGTGGGAAACGGATCTTTCAGCACAGCTCCGCTCATCTCCCAATGGCCTGACGGCGTATCCTTGCCTGCGGATTTTTCCCCCATTTTTCCGTAAACACCAGTCACATGATCGGGCGAAGGAACACCCATCACTCTGCCCAGGCCCAGCCGAAAAAGATGAGGCAGACTGAAATCCTTTATATTCTGAAAAATATGGAGGAGTGTATTGCTTCCCGCGTCATCATACTGCGCGGCATCCGGAAGAGGACCGCATCCCACGCTGTCCAGAACAATCAAGAATATCCTGTTGAACATATTTTTCTCCTAATATCTTTATACAATATTTCAGGGGACATGTTTCTCTTTTTCGGTCTGGAGTCGTGTCCATTTTTACAGGACACGAAGCGCGAAAATAGCGACTCCCCTCGGAAGCCTGCATGGATGCAGGCTGAGAATGAGAAAAAGAGAAAAATGTCCCCTGATCATTCTATTGAGGATTTCAAAAATCCATTAATCATTTTCAGGAAAAAACTCGACGATGGTGACCCCGCTGCCGCCTGCGTAAAACGGCGCGTCATACACTTTTTTCACGAACGGCTGTTTTTCCGCGTATTCCCGCGCCATCTGCTTTAAAATCCCCTGCCCTTTGCCGTGAACGATCTTTACCCTTCCGCATTTGCGGAGATAAAGGTCATCCAGCGCTTTCTTCAGTTCCAGCTCTGCTTCATGATAAGCCATCTGTCTAATATATATTTCCGGACATGTCATATTTTTGATACATACGGATTATCTTTAATGTAAAACCTGAAAAGTTTATCCGCTCCCAGCGTAATGCCGATCCGGCCGGCTTTGGCTATTTTTATTTTACTGTGACCCGTGTCCAGGATCTTCAGATCACCCCTGAATAACGGTATGGTATTGAATCTCTTGTCAATACCCAGAGCCTGGGCCAGCTTACCCGGTCCATTGGTCAGATTCCCGATATCCCCTGTTCCTCTGTTCTTTTTCATCAAGCCCAGGCCTTCAAGCGGTTCAAGGGCCCGGATCAGGACAGCTGCCGGGACATTTTCCTTATCCGCCACGACATTGAATAAATAATGGTTGCCGTAACAGAAATAAACATAAGCATGGCCCGCAGGTCCGAACATGACCTTGTTCCGCGGGGTTCTCTTCTTATACGCATGGCTGGCCGGATCATCCTTTCCGCCGTAACTTTCGGTTTCCACGATCATACCTGCTATTGTGTGTTTTCCCCATCTTCTGACCAGTATCTTTCCCAAAAGCTCCCGGGCCACGATCCCGGCTGACCGGTCATAGAATTTCCGCTGGAGGACTTTGGGGCGACTCATTGAGGAAGCTTTTTCCTTACAGATTCATTCACCATCTTGCCGTCAGCACGGCCTTTTACTTTCTGCATGACAGCGGACATCACCTTGCCGAAATCCTTCATGCCGGACGGGTTAAGCTCTTTGATCGTTTCCTCGACCACCCGGGCCAATTCTTCTTCGCTCACCTGTTCCGGCAGAAAAGCAGCCAGGTATTTCAGCTCGTTCTCCTCTTCCTGGACCCGGTCCTCTTTCCCGGCTTTCTTGAATTCGTCAATGGACTCTTTCCTCTTTTTAACGGCCCTCTGGATCACCTGCAGGACCTGTTCCTCAGTAAGGTCCGTCTTGTTCCTGATCTCATCGTTCGTCAGGTCCGCTTTAAGCATGCGGACCACGTTAGCCCTGACCATATCCTTGCTTTTCAGGGATTCCTTGATAATAGCATCTATCTCTTTCTTCCAGTCCTTCATGTTCCTCCTCCTTTCGTTTTGCGTGTGATAAAATAATAGTTATTCAAAATAAGATTTCAAATTTTTATTAAACCTTTTCTCCTGTAAAAAATTTAATTTGACTCCTTAATTTAGATTATTAATATTATACAGGATCAACAGGAGAAAAAAGTATGAATTATTTATTGTATGCCATTATTGCGGATGTGGTTATCTTATTCATCCTTAGCGTGACCCTGCTTATCCTATTGATCAAGAATAAAGCCCAGTTCAGCACTCAAGGACAGCCATCCCAGCGACACTGCCGCACATGCGGCCAGATCCTGGAACAAGGATGGAAACGCTGCCCCTTCTGCAGCGACACACAGGACTCCTCTTCACCTTCCTCCCCGTCTTAATCAATAAGATAATGGGTCCCGCGCGACTGCTTGTTCTTCAATGCATGTTTTACGATAATAATGGCTGTCTGGATCCCGTTATATAATTCAATCACGTCCCTGTCCAAAGAATAATCCTTATAAAAATCATCGATAGCATGTTTCAGGTTTTTCAGATCCCGGTACGCGCGGTTCAGCCTGCTGCTGCTTCTGACCAGTCCCACATAATTCCACATGATATTCTTCAGATTAGTCCAGTCTTTCTTGATCCATGCCGGATCAGCCGGCCCGGCCGAACTTTTTTCCCTCTTCGGAACCTTGATCCTGCATCGGACCGGAAATCTGAATTGATCCTTATTCGCGCAGATATACTTGATACACCGTCCGGCCCAGACAAGTCCTTCCAGAAGAGATGTGCTGGCCAAACGGTTGGCGCCATGGATACCCGTGCACGAGACCTCGCCCACAGCAAATAAACCACGCATACTGGTCCTGGCCCATTCATCCACTTTTATACCGCCGCAGATAAAATGAAAGGCCGGTACCACAGGAATGGGCTGGCGTGTGATATCGATCCCGTTCTCCAGACATGTCCTGTAAATGGTCGGGAATTTGGCCCTGATCTTCTCCCTGTCCATATAAGAATGGATGTCCAGCAGAACATACGGCTGATGGTTCTGCAGCATCTCGTCATGGATGGCCCTGGCCACTACATCCCGGGGCGCCAGAGAAGCCTGAGAATGATATTTCTTCATGAACTCTTTACCATCCCTGTTCTTCAAATGCCCGCCTTCTCCCCTTACCATTTCAGTAATAAGGAACATATAAGGTTTCTGCTGGTATAAGGCTGTGGGATGGAACTGGGTATATTCCATATTGATGATGCGGGCACCTGCCCGAAAAGCCAGGGCAAAACCGTCACCTGTGGCAGAAAGAGGATTGGTGGTATACGTATAGATCTGCCCCAGACCCCCTGTTGCCAGGACCGTGGCCTTGGCCAGAAAAACATGGGTCTTCATTCCTTTCAGATCAAGGATATACGCCCCCAGGATTTCAGCTTTTTCCCGGCCGGAAACACGCGTCCTGTTTTTAATCAGGTCAAGGCAAATGTGGTTCCTGAATATTCTGATCTTTTTATTGTTCCTGATGAGACGATACAATCCTTTTACAATGGCCTTGCCTGTAGCATCTGTACTGTGAATGATCCTCTTCACGGAATGAGCAGCTTCTTCTGTCAGGTCAAGTTGCCCTGCCTTGTTCCTCGTGAAATTGATCCTGGCTTTTTTAATCAATAAATCCTGGATATAATACGGCCCTTCTTCAGCCAGGATCTTCGCATTTTCGGGCAGGGAAAGCCCTGCTCCGGCATAGATGATGTCATTGATGAGGGTTTCAGGAGAATCGTTCTCACCCCGGAAGATGATCCCGCCCTGGGCACAATATGTGTTGGAATCGGTCATGTCACTCCCTTTGGTGACAAGGTCGACCGTCAAACCAACATCAGCCGCATAGATAGCCGCGCTCATGCCTGCTATGCCCGTGCCAATGATTAATAAATCAGATTCATGCTTCATTCATGGTTTCCAGTATGTTTTTGATCTTTTTCAGGGCATTGGCCCGGTGGCTGATGCGGTTCTTCTCATCCATGGACATCTGGGCCATTGTCCTGTCCAGGTCAGGAAGAAAAAAAACCGGATCATAGCCAAATCCGTTGCAGCCGACAGGAGAGAAACTGATAAAACCATGGCAATAACCGCAGACCTGATAAGTCCTTTTTTCTGTCAGCAGGACCATGGAACAGATAAACCTGGCTTTTCTCCCGGCCAGAGGCGTATCTTTTAATTCTTTTAATAATTTCCTGATCCTGTCCGTGTCTGTGGCCTGATGACCTGCGTAACGTTTGGAAAGGATTCCCGGTCCGTTGTTTAAAGCCTCAACCTCCAGTCCTGAATCATCAGCCAGAACCGGAACTTTCAATTTTTTATGGATACTTTCAGCTTTAAGACGTGCGTTCTCTAAAAAAGTCTTTCCGTTCTCCTTCACATCCGGGATATCCGGAAAATCATTCAGGCTGAAGAGCCTGAGCCCGTCCAGGAGCTTCTCCACTTCCTGCAGTTTATGCAAGTTTTTCGTGGCAAAAAGCAATTTCATAAAGGAAAGTATATCAAGATTAATTTGACTTTCAAGAAAAAAATGTTATTCTGAAAAGAAACCGCCGGGATGGTGGAATGGCAGACACGACGGACTCAAAATCCGTTGAGCGCAAGCTCATAAGGGTTCAAGTCCCTTCCCCGGCACATGATAGTATATTGGTAAGTTGGTAGGTTGGTTCTGTATAAACAGACCAATATACCAACCTACTAACATACCAGAGACGGGGTGGTCTGTAAACAGGCCTGAGATTATACCCTTTGAACCTGACCCGGATAATGCTGGCGTAGGGAAATACGTAAAAACAAAAAAGGCTATTCCCTTGCCGGGCATGGCCTTTTTTATTTTTAGGAGGAAAAAAATGAAAAATGTAAAAGTAGAAATGCCGGCGATCGGAAAGATATCGCCGGAAGTGTTCGATCAAATCATCTATCCACATCTGGGAGCGCCCAATAAAAATATCATCATAGGACCCAGGAACGGCGTAGATACCGGGATTGTGCGCCTGGGGAACGGAAAAGTCATGGCCCTGACCACAGACCCTGTCTTTATCGTACCCCAGTACGGATTCAAACGCGCTGCCTGGTTCGCTATCAACATCCTGGTCTCTGATGCCGTAACTTCAGGCCTTCAACCTGTTTATTTTACTGTTGACCTGAACTTGCCTCTTTCCATGAAGACCCATGAATTCACGGAGATGTGGAGCACCATGGACAAAGAGCTGAAAAAGCATAAAATCTCCGTGATCACCGGTCATACGGCCAAGTATTCAGGAACAGATTATCCCATGGTAGGCGGCGCTACCGTGATCTGTCTGGGTGACGAAGAACAGTATACTGGCCCTGAATTTGTCAGGGAGGGTGATGAGATCATTATAACCAAAGGACCGGCTATTGAAGCTGCCGGGCTTTTTGTGGCCAGTCTTCCTCATGTGATAGAAAAGGAGTTCGGAAAAGCCTTTCTAAAAGAGGCAGAAAATATATTCTGGCAAATGACCGTCATCGAAGATGCCATGACCGCGGTCTCAATCGGAGTCCGGGACAACGGGGTGAGCCTTATGCACGATGCGACAGAATGCGGAGTCTGGGGCGGTTTGTTCGAAATAGCGAACACCTGCGGGATGGGAATGCAGATAGAAAAATCCCGCATTACCGTGAACAAGCAGATTATACAAGTCTGTGAATACTTTCATATCGATCCCTACAGCTCGATCAGCGAAGGGACCCTGCTCCTCACATGCCGTTCCCGGAAATCAGGGGATATTATCAGGGCACTGGATAAAAAAAAGATATCTGCAGCTGTTATAGGCCGGATAATGCCGAAGGAATATGGAATTAAGATAAAGGAGGATAAGACAGAAAAAGACCTGGTCCATCCTGTTGTGGATCCGTTCTGGCAGGCCTTTGATAAAGCGCTCAAGAATTCCTGATCCATCTGAGACCTGCTCTGAGCAAGTTTCAAATTCAACAATTTCAGAGCAGGTCTCAAATGTTAGATCTTTAATATGGATTTCAGATAAGATCTTCCGCCGCCGCTTGGCTTGGAATAAACATCAAAATCCATGTTCTCTGACTGGTTCAATTGGGATTTATAATATGCGCAGCTTGCGACCATGGCCCCGTTATCCGTACAATACCTGAGTTCCGGGAGAAAGACCTTCATCCCTTTTTCATTCCCGAATATTTCCCTTAAATATGAATTAGCCGCCACTCCGCCGGCCACAACGATCCGTTCAATGCCTGTATCCGCGGACAAGGCTTTTGTCTTTTCCAGTAAAATATCGATGGCAGCGATCTGAAAGCCCTTTACAACCTTATTCCTGTCATAACACGGATTATCCCTGATATGATACAATACAGCTGTTTTAATACCGCTATAACTGAAATTATATTTGTTCTTTTTACTGCTCTTCAATCCGGGATTGAATTTAACATATTCACCCGTGTGCTCCCTGGCAATCCTGTCCATTACCGGACCGCCCGGGTATCCCAGGCCCAAAAGTTTAGCGACCTTATCATAAGCTTCGCCCACAGCATCATCCAGGGTGCTTCCGGCTATCTCATATTCAAAATGGGACTTCGCGATAAGCAGCAGAGTATGACCTCCGGAAACAACAAGTCCGATATACGGGAATTCCGGGATCGCTTTCAGGAGAAAATTGGCGTAAAGGTGCGCAATCAGGTGATTAACAGTGATGATGGGTTTGTTGATATATAAAGATAAGGTCTTGGCAAAAGCCACACCCACCATAAGCGAGCCAACAAGACCAGGCTGGTTCACGATACCGATCAGATCGATATCACCGGCAGTCATGTTGGCTTGCTTTAAGGCTGAGTGGAAGATAAAATTTATCTTCTCAACATGAGCGCGCGAGGCGATCTCCGGCACCACGCCGCTGAACTGCTTGTGTTCGTCCACCTGCGAATAGATCAAGCTGGCCAGCACATGCTGTCCGTCCCGCACCAGCCCGATCGATGTTTCATCGCAGGACGATTCAATCCCTATAACGTTCATCAAAGGCCTTTTATTTTGTTTCGGTCGTTTTTTCTTCGGACGTCTTTTCCACTTTATCCCTTTTTGCCTTATCTTTTAAATACTGTTCCTCTTTCGTGGACCCGGAATAATACGTATCAAAAAATTTATCGTCTTTCATCTTCTGTTCTTTGGCCTTGGTCTCCTGGATCTTCCAGATAGCCTCGTCATCAACAGAATCCTCGTACTTCAGCAGAGCCGGTTCATATTCCACACGCACATCCTTCACATAAACCACAAAATCCCCGCCCAGTTCCTGGGGAGATTTATACAGCACAATGGAATCAAATTTCAGGAAAGGCGCGTATTGAGGATACAGGTGTTCCTTCTGGATGTCCCGTTTCCTGGCATCCTTGATAAAATCAGGATTCTCCCAGGTGAGTTTTCTCCAGCCTCTGAAGAAGAGAGAACCAAAATTGATGCTCTTGAAGAGGCCGTTCTGGTCCACCATCCTCACTTCAACGGAATTCTTATAATTCCTGCCCAGTACGGTAAGGGATACGGATTTGATCGGTCCCACGTTCCTTAACACACCCTGTCCTTCCTTGGAATAATAATCGCTCAGGGGCGAAAAGGTCTTGATCTGCGCCCAGTCATTGCCCCAGGAATAATCAAAATAAATCCGCACTCCCAGGCATTTGCTGAACTTATCTGTTGTTTCCACTTTAGCTGAATCAACAGGGACGATCGTCAGATCGGACAGGATCCGGCAAAGGGGTATATCGGAAAAACCGGACAGCTGGATCCGCCACCTGTCCAGGCCGAGATCATCCGGTAAATTACCGAAATCCATCAGCACTTTCTCTTCCAGTTTGGGATTATTGTTTTTTGTCTCGGTGGCCTCCTGTGCAGCCAGAAAACCAGCAAGACAAAAAAGACTAATTAAAACAAACCATGTTCTCCTTAACATATTCTGTTACCTCCTTGTCACTGAATTTATTTACGATTTCAGACGGAAAAACCACCTGTATCCCTCTTTCTTCTAAAACAGGGATATAATCCCGCAAGACCTTGAACGTGTTCACGTTGTTTACGTGGCCGATACCGATGGCCCTGCCTTGACTTAATGCGACCCGGATCAATCTTTCCATCTGACCTTTTATATATTGATAGTCGCTTTTATTATCCAAAAAAACATCCCTTTTCCCGTAAGAAAGACCTGTCTGCCGGGCGATCTTTTCCGTAACGCTCCGGCTGCTGGTCATACTGTCAATAAAAAAGAGCCGGTTCATTTTCACCTGCCGGAGAACTGCCTGCATGGTCCTTTCGTCCTCCGTGGCGCTGCTTCCCTGGTGGTTGTTCACGCCAGCTGCGTAAGGGGCCTGCTGGAGCATCCTGTCCACGGTCTTCTGAATCTCTGTTTCAGTCATGGAATTAAGTATCTCATCCGGGAACAGCTTGATATTCCGGGTCCGGTAATCCTTTGGTTCCATGGGAATGTGTAAAAGCACTTCCTTTCCGCTCTCATGGATCATCCTGGCCGTTTCCCCGGATCTTTCCACGAACGGAAGCACTGCGATCCCTATCTTAACCGGCAGACATAAAAAATCACGGATAAGATTGTTCTGGTATCCGGCGTCATCAATGATAAAACAAACCACGGCCTTATACGGTCCCGGCCGGGCCTGATCATGGACCTTTGTTCTCTTCACACCTCTGGAGATATAGATCTTCCTGCGGACCGGATTCAACAGGCTCTGTTCAGCCTCCAATACAAGGATTACGGAATTTTCATCCTTTTTTATCTCTGACGCGTGGATAAAAATCCCGTTCCTGGACATGATTTTTTCAATGAAGGAAAGGACCTTTTTCAGTTCCTGTCCCTCGTTGACAGAGATCATGATACCATCCCGGGTATGCTTTAAAGGATAATCTTTATTGATCTCAAAAAGAGCGTCCTGATACGAACGATCAGGCCTGACCTGAATGTAAACGATCAAAAAGGAACAAAGACATATGATGGAAAACAAAATCCACGCAACACGCTTCTTATTCCTTTTTACACGGCTCTTAACCACGATGAAAGCCTTTATTTTATTCTGTCTCTCACACTCAGGACTTCAACAGCTTTTTTCAACTGTACATCATCTTCCAGATCCAGTAAGGCTTCGTTCATGCCTCGGATCTCGTAGAACTTTGCCTTGACCAGTTTCCGTATAAGATTATAATCGGCATCTATCTTATCAGAATTTAATTTTTTTCTCAGTTCATTCAGGGCATTTTCTTTCTCTTTTTTCTCCTTTTCCATAAAATCTTTGTTCTGTTTCACAAAATCATCCAAATAATGCCCTTTTAATATGGTTTCCGCTATTTTTATATCAGCGGTTGACGTCTTCTGGAAATCAACCTCAATATTGGGTTCAATCCCTTTTTTATGGATACAGACACCGCTGGGAGTATAATAACGCGCCGTGGTAATAGCGATCCCAAGGCCGTCACCCAGATCCTTCACGGTCTGGACCACTCCTTTCCCGAAAGTCTTGGTCCCGATCACCACAGCTCTCTTATTATCCTTCAACGCACCGATCACGATCTCTGAACCGGAAGCAGATCCCTCATTGGCCAGTACGACCATGGGAACTTCCTGGCAATAATCGATCGAGGAAGCGTAGTATTCCTTGTTCTGGTCGTCCACCCGGCCTTTGGTATAAACGATCATCCCTTTATCCAGGAAGAGATCAGCCACCTTATACGCGGAATATAACAAACCGCCCGGATCGTTCCTCAGGTCCAGGATCAGGCCGTTCAGGTTCTCTTTATCCATCTGTTTGGCATATTTTTCCAGATGATCATAGGTGTCTTCTCCAAAGGTCTTGATTTTCAAATAACCGAATTTTTTAGTATTGTGGGTAAAAACCCTGGAAAAGACGCTTTCCACTTTAATCACTTCCCGTTTCAGTTTATATTCCACAGGATCCGAATTCTCATCCCGCATGACCCAGATGGATACATAAGTACCGGGTTCTCCGCGCAGCTTGGATACAGCCGCATTCAGTTCCATCTCCTTGGTATCCTCTTTATTGATCCGCACGATCTTATCATTGGGCTGAAGTCCGGCACGGCTGGCCGGGGTTCCGTCGATCGGTGCGATGATGGTGAGCCATCCGTCCTTTTTGGTGATGACAAAACCAACTCCCCCGAACTTACCCTCTGTTTCCACTTTCAGATCATTGAAATTTTCCTTGCGCATGAAGCGGGTATACGGATCATCGAGGGAACCCAGCATACCGTCAATAGCCCCGTAGATCAGTTTCTCCTTGTCAGGCGCGTCCACATACATCTCATTCACAAGCTGCAGTACTTCGTTGAAGGTCCTGAGATTCTTGTAAATATTCTCTTCAGCATTACTGAACTTTAACAGGTTCGTGGATGTTAAAGCCCATACAATGACCAGAGAAACAATGGCAAATATCCATATTGTGCGTTCTCGTTTATGCATTCTCTACTCCTTTTTTGGTTTTATCGATATCAAAATTCGTTTTTTGACCGCTGGGCATATAACAGTACCGGCAGCCGTGAATAATGACCTTTGGCCTGGGTTCCGCGTCATAAAATTCCGCATAGATGCTGTCATGCTTCTTTAACTCGCTTTTACACAAAGGACAGAATCTGGGTTTTAACCCTTCCACGGGTTCAGTTGACCCGGTCCCTTCCTGCTCTTTCTCCTTCTGTTCCTCGGCATCGGTAATGATCCTGGCCTTGTTGATCTTATCCGTCGCATCATTAAACCGGGATATGACCTGTGTATAAACAGCCAGAGCGATCAGGACACCTAAGAATATCGCGATCCATTCCATATGATCTTTACACCTTGAAAATCAGATGTTCCGTCCTTATAATATATATCAGTTTTATCTTTTTTCAATAAAAATATTCTATAATAAATACCGGCAAGGATGCTCTTTCCGGAGCAGTTTTAATTTATTATTGACAGGAATGATCCGGACCTTTCGTTTAAAGAGCATGCCTAAGACCGCAAGATGGTAACGCATCGTAAGGACGGAGCCTGCTCCGGCTACCAGCCTTAGAATCTCTTTCCTGTTATGATACTGGTATACGGAAATGGACCGGCCCGGGACGTGTTCCTGCAGAATATGATAAAACCTTTTCTCATTCTTCATGATCAGGATCTTATACGGTAAATCAAGTTTTTTTACATAAGCCAGTATTTTTCTTAATTTCCATTTCCGGTCCGGCCGCAGGACCATTAGAATATATCTCTTCAAGGACTTGATCGGCCGTGCTTTGAGAAAAAAGACAAGGTCTTTAAGGAAATAAACACGGGAAAACCGTTTCTGGTAATAACGGAATTCCAGTTTATTCCTTATCACGGTAAATTTACTTTTTCGTATCAGGAAGCGGATGAGCCGGCGGTTCACGCCCCGGTATATATCGACAAAGTCAGTATTTAAAAAGCCCACAGAGGCTTTCCGGAATAAAAACATGAGATTAACAAGATAATAATAATAAAAGCTCAAGCTGCTGGTCTTATCCTGGAAGATACCGCCCAGATTGATCAGGATATCTTCTTTTTTAATCAGGAAAAAAAGCCGGAAAAGATTAAAACGGTCCAGGAAGCGGACCTTTTTTTTCATGGTATAATATTTTTCTCTGGTTAAAAGCCACAGTTCATAAGGCCGCAGGTCCATTTGGGTAAAAAGTTCCAGTAAAAGGTCATCGCCCAGATTATAATATCCGAAATAACCGTTAATGAATATTTTTGGGGCCATAGGATCTTGATCTCACCATTCCTGTCAATGCCAGGGAAAATATACCGCCGGCCAGGATACCCAGAACGGAACGCATCACGGTATAATAACTTAATGCGGGAACATGAAGAAAGGAATTCAGGGTACTGGCCATGCCGACCAGAGCCAGCATGTATAAAGGGAAAAAATTATTCCGTACATCCTGACGGGATCTCAGAAGGACGGGATAAAAAAGGAATTGATAAAAAATAATCTCCTTGAACCTGGGCCGGATGAAGAACAAGGTTTCCAGAGCATTCCTGATGGAAATCTCGAACAACGGGACCGGCAGTGCATAATTCCCCGACCTCAACAAAAGGAACACGATACAAGAAGCGAACAGCGAATAGAAACAATACTCCATCAGTGTGATTTTAGCTTTAAAGACAGACCGCCATGTTAATTTATTAAACCTCTTATACTGAACAAGGAACAGCAGAAACGGAATTAAAAAAGCAAGTTTAACAGCCGGCACCTGCCTGGGATCCGCAGATGTCAAAGGATCGAACAGATAATTGGAGACAACAAGTCCCAGCAGAAAGAGGGACACAAGGGAGAGGCCAAGCTCTTTATATGAAAACTTTCGTTGTCCATACCGTGTGATGATATATTCATTGAGTCCATAAAAACCGGCTGTCAGGATCACAAGATAAAAAAGACGGGGGTCGAGAAGGACAAGGATCAGCGATACCGTAAGGCTGTATTTGAACAAAGGCCGGAACCGGAAAAAGATAAAACATAATGTCAGGATGACCAGAAGGCACCGGTGACTTCTGATGATCCAATCATCCATAACAGGCACCAGTTCCTGAATTGTCTGGAGGTGATACCCTTTCCGTTCCAATTTCTGCTTAAGGGGATCGATAACGGTAAAAAGACCCACAAGCTGATTCTGTCTCTGCAAGGCATGGATGAGGATGCTGTTCACGCGCCTTTCCAGCACAGCCCTGAAGTTCTCCTGGATAAAGACCTTTTCATCCTCCCGGACATTGATCCTCTTCTGGAACAGGTGAATCTTCAGTAACCCGTTCCCGCGGCCAGGTGATCCTATAAATCTGTTCCGTCCGGTATCGAAAAACTCATCGATATTTTTTAGTAAAGGCTCGTTCTTGGCGCGGATGATCGTAATCCCTTCCCGGGACAGGGTCTTTTCATAAGAATGGAGATATGAGACCGGAATATCTGATATAAACGCCGTTGACCGGAAGAACTCAAAGACCTTGTATGCTCCGGATTGAAAAACCTTTGTACGGTATTTTAATTTCAACTGGATATCCTTCAGCCGCGAAGGCACCATGAGATAGACCGCTTCGGGATGAAAAACACTCCGATGCCCGAGCAGATTTAAATTTCCGCCTTTTATAAGAAGAATATCATTGTATTCATTGAGCAGATTGGAAAGAGTAGCAGGGTAAACGAGGACATTATTGATCCCCGTGTCTTTCATCTTTTTAATAAAATCAGAGACAGGGATATTCTCTTTCTGCCAGTAATTGAGAAAGGCGTTATATTCCAGGAGGAAAGCTGTGTTCTTACTTCTGACCTCTATGTCAAGCCGGTATCCGTAAAATAATAATGTGATGACCAGAAGGGACAGGTTCAAAATGATGTTTTTACGCATTGTCGCCAAATGTGACCAGCTTTAAACGTCTGATCCTGAGATGATCAAAATCACTGATGCCGGCTTTCATGGCTGTTTCCCTGATGGCGGTCTCTGCACTGAGATCAAAGGAGGCAAGGTCCCACGGCAGCAGGACCGCTTGTTTCCAGTTCTGCTCAACCAGTAATCCCTCTTCTTTCAGCTGGACGGTCTTGATTTCCGCCACGCCTTCCAGACCGGTGATCACGGCCATCTGTATGTTCAGTTTTTCCATTTCCGTACTGCTGACAGGGGCGAAACGCCTGTCATGAAAACTGATATTGACCGTACAGTCCTGCACGGTCTCAATGAGGCTTTTTTCAGGCTCGACGATCCCGCCGTAGGCGCGTACTTCATCCTTGATGCTCAATTTAATGAACAGCCCTGCTTTTTCCCTGTAAACATTCTTGCTCTTATAATAAACGGGAAGGACATTATTGGTAAGACGGCTGAATAAGGTATCCCGGACAACTTTGGTCAGGAATAATTTATCTTCATGGTCCAATTGAATATCCATCTGTTTCTCCTGTTGAAACGTTCTCAGGGTTCAAGCACCTTTACCGGCTTCTGCCACGGACCGGATACTTAAGTATGATATATTAAAAAACGGTTTCAAGTTTTATCGCTTGAACTGGATGTTCAGGAGCACCCCGGCAGCGATCATGGAACTGATGAGCGAAGACCCCCCGTAGCTTAGAAAAGGAAGAGGGATCCCGGTTACCGGCATGATACCGAGGGTCATACCTATATTAATAAAGATCTGGAACACAAAGACCGATCCGATACCCACGGCTACCAGGGCTGAATAAGTATCCCTCGCATTATAGATGATCCTCAGGATCTGGCTGATGAAAAGGTAATAAAGCAGGATGATAAAGCTCATGCCCACCCAGCCGAACTCCTCTCCGATCACCGAAATGATGAAATCCGTTGTCTGTTCCGGAAGGAAACCAAGCTGCGTCTGGGATCCTTTTAAAAAGCCCTGTCCCCAGAACCTGCCGGATCCAATGGTGATCTTGGACTGAATGATGTTGTAACCCGAACCGTAGGGATCGATTTTGGAATCAATAAAGACCAGCAGACGCCTTTTCTGGTAAGGTTTCAATTTATTATCAACAATATAAAAAAAATAAAGACCTATCATGATCAGGAACAGGATGGTGCTGATGATATTTAAGATCTTATACCGCGGGTAAAATTTATAGATGATTTTAAGGAAACCGGAAATGATGAAAAGGAGCAGAAGGACAGAGATAAGGATGTTCTTATCCGTAAAGAATCTGATCCAGACATGCTGGCTGGCGTTACCGGTCAGGGTATAATAACTGACGATCAGGGGCAGAATGACCGAGATACCGCCTATCAGGAGGATATAGAACATATATTTCAGGTTTGCTCCGCCAAAAACAAGCATGATGAGCAGGGCCGGAAAAAAAATAAGCGTGGACCCCACGTCCGGCTGCATCAGGATAAGGCCCACCGGCACCAGAACGATCAGGAAAGGCAGGAAAAAATCCTGAAGTTTCTGAAACTCCCGGAAATGATAATCGATGAACTTGGCCAGAAAAAGGATGGTGGCGATCTTAGCCAGCTCGGAAAACTGAAAATGGACAGGGCCCAGGACCAGCCATCCCCTGGTGTTCCTTATCTCCTTACCGAAAACAAGCGTCAGGATCAGAAGGAACAGGATGGCCAGATAGATATAAAAAGCATAATGATAGATCTGATTGAACCGCACAGCCAGTATGGAAAGCATGAGAACAAGACCCACGATGAACCAGATGAATTGGGTAAAGTAAATGGTCTTGTATACGGCTTTATTGT
>JAQTRT010000294.1 GCA_028711675.1 bacterium
GTCCTTTGCATAAAATACTCCTTCCTGACCGGAACATTAAAATAATTTACGGATAACCGGATATCCTCAGAGAACGATGTTGTTGATCTTGGAAAAAGGCGGGGCCGGCCTGGCGAACAGAAATCCCTGGCCGTATGAAACGCCCAGTTCCATCAGGGTCTTTAGTTCCGCCTTGGATTCGATGCCTTCGGCGATGGACATGACATTGATATTAGAGGCGATTTGGACCAAAGCCCGGACCAGCTCCTGCTTCACGGAGTCTTTATCGATGTTCTGGATCAGTGTGATATCAATCTTAATGTATTGCATCCTGAGCTGGAGAAGGGTCTGGAGGTTGGAATAACCCGTCCCTGTATCGTCGATGGCTATGGCGAACCCGAGGTCCGCGTAATATTTCGTGGCTCTCCGGAAGATATCGAAGTTCTCGATGATCTGGCGTTCCGACACTTCCAGGACCACGCGGCGCGGGCTGATCTTCAAGTCCTGTAAAAACTGCTGAAGGTACTCGCCTTTGAACTCGGGATCATGAATGGTGGTGGGGATGATATTAATGAACAAGTTATGTTCTTTCTTGATCCCCCTGGCGTTCAGGAAAGCTTTTTTCCGGCAAAGGGAATCAAGCTCAAAAATAAGGCCGGTCTCCTCGGCGATATTGAAAAGGATGAAAGGGTTCTCGTATTCCGTGTTCCGGGGCCCGCGGGAAAGAGCCTCATACCCGATGATCTCGTGGGTCTTCAGGTTCACAATGGGCTGATAGATGGTCTTGATCTCCTGCTTCAGTATCAGTTCCTGGAGCTTCTCCTTGTTCCTCATATAGGTCTTGAATTCCCTGTAATCGGTCATGGTCCGGGCATCCTGGATAAGCTTATCAATGAGGCGCTCCTCCTGGATGAGCGGATTATAGATGGTGATGGCGTACCCCACGTTGATGCGGGGTCTTCTCTTAAGCAGGGAATAGACGGTGATGAACATCTTTTCGTTCACATAATGCTGGACCCGGTCAGCCACGCTCTCCAGGTCCCCCATCTGGAAATGCTTCTCCTTCCTGTAGCGGGAAAGGAAGATATAGAACGTATCGCCGTTCACGTGGTTGATGGCGATGATATCCTCACGCCTGATCAGTTTTTTCCTCATCTCAGCAATGACCTTGCTCAGTGTATCCAGCACGCTGCTGTATATCTTCTTGCCGTAATCCTGCTCGATCTTATTGATCTTGGACGCGTCGATCATGATCAGTTTCAGGTTATTATCCTTAGCCAGATACTCCTTGATATGGGAAAACTCTTCCTCATAGGTGGGGATACCGGGGAAGTGCCGTTTTTTATCTTTTTTTACTTTTCCGGATTTTCCGGTCTTCCTGATTTTTTTCTTTTTAGGCATAGCAGCGCTCCTGGAATATTTTCTCTCATGATCAAATCAATTTCGAATATATAATAATTTATAAAATAAGGAAATCAAGCATTATTTTAACGCGGCCGGCAAGGCATCCTGCGCCCCGGTTCCTGTCCTGTAAAAGCGGGTTGATCTTTACTCATGTTCTTTCCGCCATAAAAATGTTGATAAAAAAAAATAGTATTGTATATTATTATAAAAGGGATTACAGACAACATGAAAAAGAACAGAAAAACACTATCCATCCTGACAGGCATGCTCCTCGTTCTTCTCCTCTTTACCGGAGCCAGATTATCCGGCCCTGTCAACAAGATAAGACCCCTGTTAAAAGTGGTTATACTGGATGTCTGGCAGGGTGATGCCAGCCTGATCATATTCCCGAATAAAAAGACCCTGCTCATCGATGCCGGTCCGGGCGGAAGCGAATACACGAAATTTGACGCGGGAAAATCGGTAGTCTCCCCTTATTTAAGGAAGAACAGGATCAGTTTCATTGACACCATTGTCTGGACCCACCCGCACAGCGACCACATCGGCGGGATCCCTTCTGTTCTCGACAAGGCAAGAGCAGGAGAAGTACTGGACTGCGGTATGGCATATACAACGGAACTTTACATCAACTGTCTGACCGTAGTAGACAGGGAAAAGATAAAATACACCATCCCCCGCGCCAATGACAGGATCAAGCTCGATCCCCTGGTCCAGGTGAAGGTCGTCCATCCGTCCAAGAACTGGGAGTACTCCAACAATCCCAATGATAATTCCATCGTGATCAAGGTCAAATACGGTAAAGTAAGCTTTCTCTTCACCGGTGACGCCGAGAACGAAGCGGAGGACTTCATGGTACGCGAGGGGCAGGACATAAAAGCAACAATCCTGAAAGTGCCTCATCACGGTTCTGACACATCCTCATCCGATGATTTCCTCGATACCGTTGATCCGGAAGCAGCTGTCATCAGTGTGGGCCGCAACAACAAGTTCGGCCATCCCGCCAAATCCACCATAGCTAAATACCAGGAAAGAGGCATCAAGATATACCGGACAGACCAGAACGGGGACCTGACCTTTACCACGGACGGCGAGCATTATACTGTGGATACGGCGAAGAAGGAATTTTAAAGGATGGGATTCATGTTTATTTTTTTTCTCATTCTCGCACCGCATCCATGCGGTGCTGCGAGGGTTCCGCCTGTTTTCACATCCTGTGAAAACTACGGCTCCACAAACCGAAAAACAATAAACATGAATCCCATCCCCCTGTACCGGGTACCTTGATAAATAATTTATTGCATCAGAAAATATTTTTCAGAGCAGCCCAAAAAAACAAGATACTACGGAAGGACTCTTACATAAAGGGAGGTATAAACATGAAAAAATTATTTCTCATAATCTTCTCTCTCCTTCTGGCTTCGGCGCTGTCCGCTTACCAGGACCAGATGAGAACGCTGGAACAGATCACGGCCGACCTAAAGAAGAATCCCAATGACACGGGCCTTTTTGTAGAACTGGCGGATTATTACAAATCCGCGAAAGACATGAAGAACGCGCGGCTGAACTATGAGAAAGCCCTGAACCTGGATAAAAAAAATCCGGAAGCCTGCTATGAAATGAGCCAGATCCTGAGAAAGGAGCAGGAATACGAGAAAGCCCTGGCCTACGCCAAGACCGCCTCTGAAATGAAACCCCTGCGGAGCCGTTACAAGAGCGGTATCGGCCTTATCCTGTATAAGATGAACAGGCTGGATGAAGCTGAAAAATATTTCAAGGAGTCGCTGAACCAATCGACCAAAAAAAGCGATTTCGATTATTCCATGCTGGGATACATTTATCTGAAACAGGATAAATTCAAGGAAGCCGTCGAGGCGTTCAATAAACAGCAGGAACTGAAACCATGGGACAAATCCGGTTATGTCAACCTGGCCCGGGTATATTATAAAATGAAGGATAAAGAGAAAGGCGATTATTACAAAGGACTGGCAGGCGATGAATGGGACCAGTATAAGGGAAAGGACGGAGCCGGTGACACCGGGGAAGGAAAGAAAAAATTCGAAAAGGACAAGGGCTGGGACCTGTACCGGGCCAAGGACTACAACAATGCCGTCAAGACCTTTCAGGAAGGGATGAAAAAAGATCCGGATGACCTGGAAAATTATATCGGTCTTGGCTATGCTTATGGGAAACTGAACAAAACGAAGGAAGCCCTTAATGTGTTCGAACAAGCTATTAAAAAGGATCCCTCATCCGCCAGG
>JAQTRT010000295.1 GCA_028711675.1 bacterium
GACGGTGCTTGACATTTTGACAGTGTAAATGTCAAAATGTCAAGCACCGTCCCCCAACCGGATAAATGTTCACTTATCTGCTCACTTTCTATTATTCTATAACTTCTTTATTATCAGGAGTGAAGCATGTGCGCCGTGTTTAACTGTTCACTTTAGTGAACATATATTATATTTAACAGGGAATAACAAAATGGGTTGGCTTCTATAACTCCATATAAGATAAAGAATTATATTTTTTTTGAGATACTTTAATTGCCGGTACGGTTCTTGCTCTATTAATAGAGCAGGAAGAAAGAATATGAAAGATCATGTCCTCGTTATTGACGATGATTTTAATACCATTGAGCTGATCAAAAAGGTGTTTACGCACAAGGATTATGACCTGGATATCGTGTATAATGATAAAGACGGCCTCATGCAGGTTGTCAATAATAACTATGCTTATTATTTTATCAACCTATCGTTGAACGGCCTATACCTGATCGACCTCATTAAGAATATCAAATCCAATCCAAGGATCGTTGTTATCGCATCCAATATCCAGTTCGAAACGGAAAAAAAGATCAGGTCCAGGGGCATCACTTATCTTCTGGTAAAACCGTTCGAGATAAAGGAGATAAAAGACCTGATCCTTGATGTAAAGGGAAAGAATGTATAAAAAGGGAATTGCTGCGGTTATCCTGGGACAGGCCGGCAGCAGGAAAGAGAGGAACAGGATTCCGGACAGCATCGGTCCGATCGTGCAGCTGGCCGGCGATATTGAAGGAACTGATGTCCCGGTTCGTTATTGAATAGTACAGCCTGATAAAGCCCGATTTGTTTTTGGTTAAAAATAGTAAAAGTATCATAAGAAGGAGGTGAAGAAAATGAATCTCAATGAAAATGAACAGAAGATCTCGACCAAAACCATCCAATTGGTCAGCTTCACGGTCGGTGAGGAGGAATACGGTGTTCACATTGAGGACGTTCAGGAGATCGTGCGCATGCCCGAGATCACTCATCTTCCGCAGACCCCTGATTTCATCAAGGGCGTCATTAACCTGAGGGGTAACATCATCCCTGTGATCGATATGCGCGAGCGTTTCAACATGAAAGCCCGGGAATATACAAGTATCACCCGCGTGATCGTTATAAAGATCGAGAAAAAGCTGGTGGGCATGATCGTGGACGCTGTTTCCCAGGTTCTGGTCCTGAATGAGGATGATATCGATGAAGCGCCGGATATCATCCACGGTATCTCCAAGGAGTTCATCGAAGGCATCGGCAAGGTGAACGACGACCTGATCATCATCCTGGATATCCAGAAAGTGCTGACAGCCGAGGAGATCAAGTCCATCAAAATGGTCACAAAGGAGATCCCGGACCAGAAGGAAAAAAAATAAGAACCTGAGGAGGTAAATAAAAATGAAGATTAAAAGATTGAAGGATTGGAAAATATTCTCGAAGATACTGGGGCTGATTTTACTGATACTCGTGCCTATCAGCTTTCTGGTTGTCTATTACTTCCTGCCGACCATCAGCCAGACTTTCATGAACCTGAAACGTGTACAGCTCAAGAATATGGTCGAATCGGCACATAGTATTATGCTGGATTACCAGAAAATGGTTGATAGCGGCACATTAAAGCTGGAGGATGCCCAGAACCAGGTCAAGGAGATCATCAGGAGCATGATATACGAAGGGAACAATTATTTCTGGATCAATGACTTTACCCCTGCTATGATTATGCATCCCAATTATTCTGCCAAGGATAAGGCGGAATGGTACCAGAAAGGCGGCCTGGATAATTATATGGATCCCACGGGAAAGAAAATATTCGTGGAATTCTCCAGGATATGTACTTTGAGCGGTGAGGGATTTGTGGATTACCAGTGGACAAAACCCGGAAGAGAGAACGAAAAGCCTTTTCCCAAGATCTCTTATGTAAAGTCCTTGAAAGAATGGAACTGGATCGTGGGTACGGGTATTTATGTGGATGATGTACAGGTCATGGTGAATGCCATGACCAAAAATATGCTGATCATCCTGAGCATTGTCGTTCTTGTCTCCTTTTTTATCAGCATTCTGATCGCGCGTTCCATCAAGAATGCCGTGGGCCATACGGTCAATCTGGCCAAATTGATCTCGGCCGGGGACTTGACCGGTAAGGTCCGTGTGGATTCCAAGGATGAGATCGGCGAGCTGGCAGGCTCTCTGAACGATGCTGTGACCAACCTGAAAACAATGGTCCAGCAGGTGAATGAAGCCTCGGACCAGATCGCGGCATCCAGCGAGGAATTATCCAAGACAGCGCAGAACCTTTCGGAAGGAGCGCAGAAACAGGCGGCTTCCCTGGAAGAGACATCTTCCTCCATGGAAGAAATGTCCTCCTCGGTCGAACAGGTCTCGGAAAAAGCCCAGAACCAGGCCAGTTCCGTGGAAGAGATCACGGCTTCCGTTGAAGAGCTTGTGACCTCCATCAAACGCGTGGCTGACCTGGCCAAAGGTATCGTGAAAGGGGCCACGGATTCCGTAAACGAGTCCGTTGAAGTGGCCAGTTCATCCAAGGATACCATTGACGCCATGAGGAAGATCGAGGACAGTTCGAACAAGATAAGCAACATCATCAATGTGATCAACGATATCGCGGACCAGACCAATCTCCTGGCCCTGAACGCGTCCATTGAAGCGGCGCGTGCCGGGGACGCGGGAAGAGGATTCGCGGTCGTGGCCAAGGAGATCAGCAAACTGGCGGAAAAGAGCGCTGCAGCCACAAAAGAGATCGCGGAACTGATCAACCAGACGGTCCGGAACGTGACAGCCGGTTCCGAGATGGTGAAAGGCGTTGACGGCAAACTCGGTAAGATCAAGGCTTCCGCCGAAGCGGCTTCACAGTCTGCCCAGGAGATGTCCAATGCCACGGACGAACAGCTCACAGGCTCCAAACAGATATCGACCGGTATCCAGAGCCTGAACGATATGTCCCAGGGTATCGCTTCAGCGTCCGAAGAGCAGTCCAGCACCTCTGAGCAGATGAGCAAGACCATTGAAGGAGTGAACCAGATCACCCAGCAGTCAGCGGCCAGTGCCGAGGAAATGGCCTCCTCCTCTGAAGAACTTTCAGGCCAGGCCGAAGAATTAAAGAAACTGATGTCCAAGTTCAGATTAAGTTAAGATATGAGTCCTGGAAAGGGAAAGCAGGTTCAGGGAAGAGCCTGCTTTCCCTGACAGGAGGATATGTTTTCAGGAGCACAGGTTTTTATGGATAATAAGAACATATTCCAGTCAGAAGAGATGTCCCCGGTCGATTTTAAGCGTTTTAAAGACATGATCTACCAGGAAGCCGGGATCAGTCTGGCTGATTCAAAAATAACCTTGTTATCCAACCGTATCCGGAAAAGACTCAAAGCCCTCAATATACGTACTTTCCATGAATATTATAATTATCTCCGGAGCAGCGAGGATAAAGAATCGGAGATTGTGAACATGATCGATGCGGTAACGACCAATGTCAGCAATTTTTTCCGCAATCCCAAGCAGTTTGTCGGTTTCCGTGAAAAAGTGATGCCTGCAGTCATCAGCCGGAACGCGAAAAAAAAGAATATCAGGATATTAAGCGCCGGCTGCGCCACGGGCGAGGAACCGTATACCATTGCCAT
>JAQTRT010000039.1 GCA_028711675.1 bacterium
TTGTTTGACTATTTTTTCAACGGTACTTTAAGTCTGGGCTTTGTCTTCATTATTTATATCTGGATCGTTTTTTTTCTGAGATGGCTTTATTCAAAAAAATATAAGCCTTACGCCGAAGAGTACCATGAGGATATTTCCACAATTATCCCGGTGTATAATGAAAACTTTAAACTTTTCAAAGAATGCTTGAAAAGCGTGAAGAACGAGAATCCGAACGAGATCATCGTTGTTATCAACGGCGGCGGCAAGAACGAGATCAAATACGATAAAATAGCAAAATCTTTTGGCGCCACAGTATATACGCTTCCGATAGCCGGGAAAAGGCCGGCTGTAACCCTGGGGATACGGAAAGCCTCCTGTGATATCGTACTGCTGCTGGACAGCGACACGATCCTGACCAAAGGTTCCCTGGCAGAACTGCTGAAAGCTTTTAAAGACCCTAAAGTAGGAGGCGCCACTTCCACCCAGCTCATTCTCAATGCCAACACCTCGATTGTCCGGAAATTCGCCGGATGGATGGAGGATATCCGGTTCGCCATCACGCAGAAAGCTCAGAGCTCGTTCGAGTCCATAGGCTGTCTTCCGGGACGGGCTATCGCCTTTCGTAAAAACCTGCTGCTGGATTCCCTGGACGGTTTCACCAATGAACGGTTCATGGGCCGCCCCTGCACCAGCGGGGATGACCGCTACATGACATCCATAGTTCTCCAGAAAGGATATAAGACCGTTCTTCAGTCCACATCCGTCGTATATACCAATTGCCCGGACACCTTTATCGGTTTCTTGAAACAGCAGTTGAGATGGGCCCGCTCAAGCCAGCGGGAGACCTTCCGCAATCTTAAATGGCTGCCCAAATACCCGTTCACATTCCTCTCTTACATCACGGATATCATCACACCCTGTTTCTTCCTGATCGTCGAGATTAATGTATTCTACCAGCTGGTCATCTGGGGCGGCCAGTTCGTGAACGTATTTCAATTCCTTGTCGATATCTTCTTTGCCTTGTTCGCCATGAACCTGTCTATTGGTATCAAACAGCTTGATCATTTTAAACTGTATCCGGAAGACATCTGGCTGCTCCCCATTTATTCCATTTTCATGACCATGATCATGATCCCCCTCAGGATATACGGGCTCCTGACCATGGCTGACCCGAGCTGGTCCACGCGTAATGTCATCTGGACGGACGGAACAAAGGAGAACATGGAAGCCCAGAAAGAATATTCTGTTTCGGATTAATCTCCGGATTGATCCGGCCGGCCGGCAGGGATACCCGATGCCCGGTAACCTCTCGATCCATTCTCTTCATTATGACGATCTGTCCCGGGAAGGACCGGGGAAACGGCCGCGTCCCTTGTTCTGCGTCATCACAAAGAACCGCCCTTTACTGCCAGTCCATTATTGGGGAAGGAACATAAGGAGGAGCGCGACATGAAGATAGAGACAGTCCTGATCAGTGTTTATGATAAGACCGGCATCGTGGAATTTGCCGGGGAATTGGCCCGGCTGGGCATTAAAATCCTCTCGACCGGCGGCACAGCAGCTCTTCTTCAACAGAACAGTATCCCCGTCATCAAGCTCGAAGAATACACCAACCTGCCGGAGATCCTGGACGGCCGGGTGAAGACCCTCTGCTACAAGGTTTTTTCCGGACTGTTGTGCAAACGCGATAATGAGGTCCACATCCGTCAGCTGAGCGAACAAGGGATCAGCTTCATCGACATGGTCGTAGTGAACCTGTACCCGTTCGAAAAAATGATGAAAAAAAAATTATCCATGGATGAAATGATAGAATATATCGACATCGGCGGCAACTCCCTGCTCAGGGCCTCTGCCAAGAATTATAAATTCGTTCTGCCTGTTTATTCACAGGATGATTACACAACTATTTTAAACCACCTGAAAAAGGACGGAGACGTTCCATTTGAATACAGACAAACCCTGGCCCAGCGGACCTTTTTCTTCACCTCATATTATGACAGCCTGGTGGCTGGTTATTTTTCAACACAGACGGAAAAGACCGCATACCCCGGCACTAAAAGCCTTTACCTCAGGAAACTGCAGGATCTGCGGTATGGCGAAAACCCTCACCAGGGATCAGGGCTTTACGGCATCATGAACAGTCCTGTCCTGAACTATGCCCAGCTGCACGGAAAAGAACTTTCTTTTAATAATATCGCTGATTTTTATTCCGCGGCCAACCTCATGGCTGAACTCGACCGGTGTTTTAAAAAAGCCGGATGTGTCATCATCAAACACAGGAATCCCTGCGGCGCGGCCCTGGGAGAAAGCACCCTGACAGCGTATCAAAAAGCCCTTCAATCCGATCCTGTATCCGCTTACGGCGGGATCGCCGCCTTCAATTCAGACGTGGACCTGAAAACAGCCCGGGAGATCAACAAACGGTTCTACGAAATAGTGATAGCCCGCCGTTTCCAGAAAGAAGCCCTGAAAGAATTACGTCAGAAAAAGAACCTCCGCATCATCCAGATAAAGGACTACGGATCGTTCCTGAAACAGGACCTGGTATACAATTCATACAACAACCTGGTTCTGGTCCAGGATAAAGACGTGAAACTGTATAAAAAAATGATACCCATAACAAAGGCCGGGATCAAGGTAAAAGAAAAGGAAGAATTGCTCTTCGGCTGGGTGATCGCTAAATACGTCAAGTCCAACGCCATTGTGCTGACGAAAAGTCTGCAGCTCATCGGCGTCGGGGCCGGACAAACAAGCCGTATCGATTCCGTGAATATCGCTATCCAGAAAGCCCGTAATAATAAATTCAAGATTAAGGGCTCCTGCCTGGCATCGGACGCCTTCTTCCCCTTCGACGACTGTGTCAAACTGGCCAGTAAAAAAGGGATCAGGGCCATCATTCAGCCGGGCGGCTCCATCCACGATGATGATGTGATCAAAACAGCCGAACGTCTAAAGATGCCCATGATCTTCACGGGAATGCGCCACTTTTACCATTAAATATTATTTGACTTTAATTTTTAATCGGGTATAATAAAAAATAATCAAGAAAAGGAGGAAATCATATGAAAAAAATCGGTTTTATTATTGTCTTTATATTAATCGCATCTTCCCTCACGGCTGCAGAAACCTTCCTGGCCAAAGCGGAACTCCTGACCGGAAAAGTGACCTGGTCCCTTAAAAAAGATAAAAAAGCAAAACCCGTCAAGATCGGACAGAAATTCGTGACCGACTCGGTCATTACCACAGGTAAAAAATCAAGCATCACCCTTAAATTAAAGAATAAATCCCTTATCGAACTGAAAGAGAACTCCAAGCTTATTATCAACAAGGACCTGATGGATAAGGCTTCCGTCAGCCTTCTTAAGGGAAATGGCAAGTTCAATATCCAGAAGCTGATGAAATCAAAAGAGGAGTTCAATGTATACACGCCCACAGCTGTCGTAGGCGTAAGAGGCACGGAATATGAACTGGGTGTGGCCCCGGACGGATCGCTGGGAGTGAACGTGGGTGACGGGAAAGTGGCTGTCAACAACGACTCCAAAGAAATAGGACTGGGAAAGAACGAAAGCACGGTAGCTTCCCTGGGAAACGACCAGCTTGCCAAAAACGCAGGGGCCCAGGACCTGAACGCCCTGAACAAGAGCAAGGAAGAGGAAATGAACAAGAATCCTGCTGACAAGATGAACGCCATCAATAATAAATTTGATAAAGCATTCGGTGAGCAGCAAGCCATTGTTTCCAAACTGTCCAACACCAAGAATACCAATGTCGGGCAGGATATCAGCCAAGGCCTCTTCAATCAAGCCAAGACAGAAGGCCTGTATTCCGTGGCTCAGACCATCAAGAACAACAATCCCCAGGACAAACTGGTCAGCAATGCCTATAAAAAGATCAATTCCGTGTATGACAGGCTGAACAAGCTGAACCAGATCATGGACGAAAAGTTCAACAACCTGGATAAGATCTATGATAAAAAGACAGAAGAGCTGATGAAAAAGCTGGATAATAAAGAAAAGATGTTCAACGATAAATTCAAGGATTTCGATAAAACAGAAGAGACAAAATGAAATTAGACATTGAGATCATCAAACCTGATGCCGGTACCAGCGACCTGAACAACTATATCTGCAAGATATGCCTGTTCAATGAGCTGGACCGGAAAAGCGACAATGATTTCGAATTCATCATTACAGCTCTCATCAACGGCGGCATCAGGAAGATACTGTTCGACCTTGAAAACCTGAGATACGTGGACAGTTCCGGGATCGGAAAGATCATCAGCACTACAAAACTGATCCGGAAGCTGAACGGGAATGTCACCATTACCCGGTGTTCGACCCAGATCATGGAGATCCTGGTGTTGATCAAGCTGGAAAATTTCATCAAGATCTTTCCCTCTGCCGAAGAAGGAATGAATTTCCTGAAATTCAATTAAGGCCCCAGCCAGCGTAAGAAACGAGCCGCGAATCGACACATGATCAGTTCTCCTGTGTTCATTCGTGGCTTTTTTCATTAGTCACATCACGGGGTCTGAGGAGAAAAGAGATGCAGAAGCTATTAAAAGGAAAAGCCTGGAAATTCGGGGATGACATCAGCACGGACCTGATCGCGCCCGGACGTTATTTTCACCTCAGAAGCAACCTGGAAGAACTGGCCAAGCATACACTGGAGGACGCCGATCCGGAATTTACCAAAAAGATCTCGGCCGGCGATTTCGTCGTGGGAGGAAAGAACTTCGGCCTGGGCTCATCCCGCGAACATGCCCCTACCATCATCAAGCTGTCCGGCATCAGCGCGGTCCTGGCTAAATCCTTCGCGCGTATTTTCTTCAGGAACGCCATCAATGTGGGACTGCCGGCCATTATCTGTGACACGGACAAGATCAGCCCGTCGGACGAACTTGAGATCGATCTGGCCCACGGGACAATAAAGAACAAGACCAGGAACCTGGAGCTGATATTTCCCCCTCTTCCGGACATCATGCAGAGCATTCTCCAGGAGGACGGGTTAGTGAACTATCTGAAAAAATTCGGCGAGCTGAAGGTATAGACAGGATAGAAAGATAAAGACATGGACAGGATTTACAGGATCAGGAATTTTAGCCGCGAAGGCACCAAGGCACGAAGTTAAGGTTGTAAAGGCAATAAAGGTTCTAAAAGAAAAAATTTCCGGCCTTTATTACTTTTATAACCTTTAAAGCCTTTAAACTTTTTTTATCCTGTGCATTCCATGCATCCTGTCATAATGTTTTAATTAATGCTAATATAAATTGATAAATAATTTAAATAACAACATCATATTCATCAGGAGCATTTTATGATAGTGAAAGAACCCTCTCAGGGAAAAATAATCCGGGTCCAGGATAATAAAATAATAGTGCCCGACCAGATCATTATCCCTTACATCGAAGGGGACGGGATCGGTCCGGATATCATGAAAGCCACTCTTCCCGTCGTGGATGCCGCTCTCCGGAAAGCCTGCCCGGGCAAGCAAATCATCTGGTTCGAGATCTTTGCCGGTGAAAAGGCGCAATCCCTTTATCAGCACGTCATGCCTCAGGAAACCCTGGACCTGATAAAAAAATATAAAATTGTTTTAAAAGGGCCTCTTACAACGCCGATAGGAGGCGGTTTCCGCAGCCTGAACGTATACTTAAGGCAGTATTTCGATCTGTATGCCTGCATACGCCCGGTGCAATACTTCAAAGGCGTTCCGGCACCTGTGCTCCACCCGGAACACATGGATGTTGTGATCTTCCGCGAGAACACGGAGGATGTGTACGCCGGCATCGAATGGGAAAAAGGATCACAGGACGCCATGGACATGATCAAGTTCCTGAAAGAAAGGTTCAATATCATACTCCGGCCGGACTCCGGCATCGGGCTGAAGCCCATGAGCGAGACAGGATCCAAACGCCTGATCCGGAAAGCCATCCAATATGCCATAGAGAACAGAAGAGAGAGCGTGACCCTTGTGCATAAGGGTAATATCATGAAATTCACGGAAGGTGCCTTCAAACAGTGGGGCTATGAAGTGGCCCGGAACGAATTCGGCTCTTACACGATGACGGAACAGGACGTGAACAAAGGCGCTGATCCTACGGGAAAGGTCATCATTAAGGACAGGATCGCGGACAGCATGCTTCAGCAGATCCTGACACGGGCGGATGAATATGATGTTCTGGCCCTGCCCAACCTGAACGGTGATTATTTCTCGGATGCCTGCGCAGCCCAGGTAGGCGGCCTGGGCCTGGCTCCCGGCGCCAACATCGGCGATGAGATCGCTATCTTCGAAGCCACGCACGGGACTGCCCCGAAATACGCAGGCCAGGACAAGGTGAACCCGGGTTCCCTTCTCCTCTCCGCCAAGCTCATGCTCGAATACCTGGGCTGGAAAGAAGCGGGGGACCTGATCAAGACCAGCATACAGAGGACCATCAGCCGTAAAAAAGTGACCTATGACCTGGCCAGGCTGATGGGCAGCGTCAAACCCATCCGTACCTCGGAATTCAGCCGGGAGATCATCCGGAACATGTCTTCTATAAAAGATGGGATGAAAAAAAAGGGGCGGACCAGGGCCAAGAGACCTTCGGCCAGACCGAAGAGAGTAAAAAAGAAAAAAAAGTAATGATCCGTCTTCCCTCTACGGGTTCCGGACCTTCTCCAAACCCCTCATATCGTACATAACCAGACCTGTCAGGATCTTAGGATAAAAATAAGTTGATTTCTGAGGCATCTTTTCGCCGATCTTGGCGATCCTGAGAATCTGGTTGATCCGGGTGGAATTGCAGATAATAGCTACGTTATACTTTTCATCCTTCACTTTCTGGATGGCCTCGTGATAATCCTTCGTATAATCAATATAGATCTGGTTCGACACGTCCTTATTGGTGATATGGAGGATATAATTGATCAGAAGCGTGTGGATAATCGACACGTCCAGGCTTTTCCAGATGTTCGGCCGCTGTACATTGAACATCTTGAAATAAGCTTCTTTTTTCTTCAGGGTCAGGAGAAAGTACCGCTTCAGGTTCTCGATATAGATACCGAATGAATGGGTATTGTCCGGGGCTGAATTCAGAAGGTACAGCCACCTTTTTCTCTCCTTCTCCTCCTCCCGCGGCGTGTTGAAGGTAAAGACCTTTAAATGGAAATAATCCTTGATATGCTCCAGGAGGGCCTTCAGTTTCAGTTCCTTGAGATTGTACAGGATACGATGAGTAGGCAGGATAGTGAGACCCTGATGGGAGGAATTCACAAAGAACATCATGATATAATCCACAGGATGGTCCATGTGCTCCGGGATACCGTATTTCTCCCGGTAATACTTCTTGAGATTGAGCATGGTATGATAACGGTGATGCCCGTCCGCGATATAAATGACCTTGGAATTCATTGTGGATTCCACATTCCTGATCAGGTCCGCGTCTTTCACGACCCAAAATCTATGGTTGATGGTATGGTTCTCGTCATAATTAATATCCGGCTTGTTCTTTTCCATATAGGAATTGAACAGTTTATCCACCACGTTCTTCTTATCTTCATACAGGCCGTAGATACCGCTGTCCTGGATTTCCGTGGTCTTATACAGATTGAACCTGTCCTCCAGCGGCTTGCTGAGGACGTCCTCATGCGGCAGGATCCGTTTTTTATCATAATCCTGGAGTTTGATCAGGCCGATGAACCCGTTGATCACGCGCACGGTATCGGAAAAAGGGACCTTGTATTTCTGCTGGTAAGCGTAAAAGGCGGGTTTCTCATCCTTGATCAGGACGCCTTTCCTGAACCAGGAATACAGGTTCTCGTAAGCCCGGGTATATTTGTTGTTCTTCGGATTATCCGACGGTTTTTCCCTGCCCAGGGTGACACGGATGATATTGTACTCCCCGTTGCGGTGGAATTCATCCTGCTTTTTGGGATCAATGATATCGTACGGCCAGCAGGCGAACTGTTCGGCAGACTTGAACTTCCTTAAATTATACCGTAATCCGTGGAATGGTTTTATCTTGTTCTTCATTCACCGCTCCTTCTCAGTAAGGGCACGTATTTTCGTATTGTATCAGGATACAGAGAAGCCTTTCTTCCCTCAGTCTCCCGGGGACGGGATCGGCTGAATCACATTTCCTGAAATAATAATTCCTTCTTATTCCGGTCAGAATGAATTAAAATAAAAAACTATAATAACAATATTAAATCAGATATCAAGTAAAAAATAATTGACAATTCTTTTATTTTTACTATTTTAAAAAAATATGGGATTCAGAATAAAATGGATTGAATTTCAGCTGAAACTGAACGATTTTTACAGAAAATGGAACAGCCGATGGGGCCAATACAAGCTCATAGCCATCCCCCTTTTGGTGGTTTTGCTCTCCGTCTTTATCAAAATCCTCTTTTTACAGCCCGATTATAACGGCTGTCACATTAAAGAACTGAGCGAACAGGACAGGATCTTCCACCTCCTGGTAAAGGATATCAGGAATTTTAAAAAGAACTGGACAGGCCAGGGCGGCTTGAACCTGGACCCGAAACTGAAGATCGTCTTCTATAAAGTAAAGAAAGGGGATAACTTCTGGAATATATCACAGAGGACCGGGCTCTCCATGGACGCCCTCCTCAGCATCAATAATCTGAAAAATGTCCACATCCTCCAGCCCAGCCAGGAGATACGTATCCCCAATAAAGAAGGGATCCTGTACAGGACAAGACCCGGGGAAACACTGGAAAGCATCGCGGAAAAGTTCAAGATCCATCAGGATGACCTGATCGACGTGAACGAGCTGAGCGACACATCCATCATGGAAAGTATGGACGTATTTATACCCAATGCCCAGCTGGATTTCGAAGCCAGGCAAAACCTGCTCGGTACCTTTATCCTTCCGGCTGTCGGGAAGATCACATCCGGATTCAGCTGGAGAAGGGACCCCCTTTCCCGGAGCCGGGAATATCATACCGGTATCGATATTGCCAATGTGACCGGGACAAAAGTCCTGGCCGCAGAGAACGGCACGGTCATTTTTACAGGGCCTTACCGCGGGTACGGCAATCTCATCATCCTGCAGCATAAGAACGGATATTCCACACGTTACGGTCATCTTTCCCGTTTCAACGTGAAGTTCGGGCAGAAAGTAAAACAAGGGCAGGTCATCGGTTCCATGGGTGCCACGGGCCGCGTAACCGGGTCACACCTTCATTTCGAGGTCCGGCAGTACGGCAGACCCCGGAATCCTTATTTTCTCATGCGGTTCTCTCAGAAATAATCATATGATCGAACAGGGAAAAATAATAAATATCAAGGGGGACATGGCCGAGATCCTGATCAGGCAGGATGATTCCCGGCTTGAATGCATCCAGTGCTCCCGCTGCATCTTCACGGATTCCGACCGGCAGACCGTCCAGGCGATCAACACCATCGATGCCGCAGTGCACGATGAGGTCATGGTCTATATCCACGACAATAAGATCGTTTCCGCTTTCATCCTTTATCTGCTGCCTCTTTTCGTTTTCTTCCTTTTTTTCCTTACTGCGGATAAAATCCTGAAATACAATGAATTGTTCAGCGCCTTGGCCGGCTTCCTGGGATTCTGTCTCTTTTATTTCATCCTTTATCTTTTTGAAAAAAAAAGGAAAACCAGAAATTATATCATCAGCAAGGCATAAGGAACGTATCTGAATGGCCTCAGGAAAGAATAAAATGAAAAAAATCAACATGATCGTCCTGCTCCTTCTCCTCTGGCCTCTGTCATCAGCCGGCCAGGAGTCATACCAGCTGGGGAACGGATTGACTGTCATCCTTATCCCGGACAACAAGGTACCGCTGGTCACGTTCCAGGTCTGGGTCCGGACAGGCAGCATACAGGAGCTGAATTACCCGGGATCCGGCATCTCGCACTTTGTGGAGCACCTGCTCTTCACCGACACGCGGAAACGCACCGGCCTGGAGATCGCCCGCTTCATGAAACAGCAGGGATGCGACATGAACGGATATACTTCTTTTGAGAACACGGTTTATCTTTTCAACCTTCCTTCGGAGAACCTTCCCTCCATCCTTCCCGTGGCAAAGGAAATGATCTTTGAACCCGCCTTTAAAAAGGAACAGGTGGAAAAGGAACGGAGCGTCATTTTGAAAGAGATCAACATGAACGTGGATGATCCCAACCGTCTTTTCAGCAACCTGATCTTCTCGGAGAGCTACGAAGAAGCTTTTTACCGATACCCTGTTATCGGTAAACGAAATTCCTTTGAACGGCTGACGAGGGACGACATCATCCGCTATTATCAAAACACTTATGTGCCGGACAACATGGCCCTTATCCTTTCCGGTGACCTTTCCGCCGATATCCGGGACGTGATCCAGAAAAACTTCGGGGCCCTGGAAAAAAAATTCTTCCGGAGACCGGAACTGGTCGATGAACCTGTCCAGATCCGGTTCAAGGAAAAAACCGTATACAGAAACGACGTCCAGCAGGACAGAATCGCCCTGGTCTGGAAAACAGTGGACATACGCCACAAGGACCTTTTCAGCCTTGACGTTCTCTCCATGCTTTTAAGTACAGGCAGGAATTCCATCCTGAACCTGGCCTTGAAAGAGAAACTCCATTACGTCAATAACGTCAGCACCTACTCATTCACTCCTGTCAGGAGAGGGATCTTCACGATAGAAGCAGACCTGAATCCCGGGATCAGCCCGATAAAGGTCAAGAACGAAATACTGAAAATACTAAAAGACAGGGAGACCCTCATCACGGAAGAGAACCTGGACAAGATCAAGCTTCTGGCCCTGAGGAACTATTACAAGAACAGGGAGACCATCAACAGTAAGGCTTCGGACATTGGTTTGAACTGGGTCTCCACCGGTGATATCGGCTTTTCCGAATACTATACGGACGGATTACGCAGTGTGACCCGGACGGAGATCATGAATGTCATTAAAAAATATTTCTATAACAGCAATCTCACCTATATCGCTTTTCTGAAAGGAACAGCCCCTCAGCAGGACAACGCTCCCGTCCCTTCACCAGGCCGGGACCAGGCAGAAAAACACGTACTGGAGAACAGGCTGAAGATAGTGATCAACGAGAACAAGGACCAGCCTTTCATCCGCTTGACCCTTATGTGCCAAGCCGGCCTGCTCTATGAACCTGAAGATAAAAAAGGCATCTCCCATTTCCTGAGCAAACTACTTATCAGCACAACGGAGAACCTCACTAAAGAAGCCCTGATCGGCCTGATCGAAGAGAAAGGAGGCACAATCAATGCTTTTTCCGGGAACAACAGCATCGGCTTGAACGTAGAGGTCTTCAAAGAGAATCTCCCCGATGCCCTGCAGGTGATCAGCGAGACGGTCCTGCATCCGAATTTCCAGCCGGAAGAAATGGAAAAATACAGGACGGAGATACTCCAGGAGATAAAGGACAACCAGGAACAGATCTTCGGCCTGGGTAAAGAATTCCTTTTCCGGGAGATGTATCCGGGTTATGATTATGCCTTCCAGAAAACAGGCACAGAAGAGAGCGTCAGAAAGATCACACAGGAAGACATCAGGAAACATTTTTCGCTCATCATCAGACCATCAAACGCCGTGATAAGCATATCCGGCGACCTGAACAGCGACGACATGAAAAAGAAGTTAACGGCCAGCCTGGGAAAATGGCCGGATAAAAAAAATCCTATGATCCCGCCTCCTTTTACGGAAGACCAGCGGAATTCCGCAGAATCGGAAAAGAACGTGGATAAAGAACAGTCCCTGATCCTCATGGCATATTACGGCATCTCCGTATTCGATCCCGACCGGATAAAGGCTGAATTACTCTGGTATATGCTGAACGGCCAGGGCTCCCGGATCTTCACTAATTTACGGGAGAAGAAGGAACTGGCTTATTATGCCGGGTTCTTCCCTTTCCACGGCCTGACCACCGGATTGTTCGTTTTTTACGCAGGCACAATCCGTGACAAACTCGAGCTGGCCCGGCAGGGGCTGCTGGAAGAGATGAACGAACTGATAAAAAAAGGCGTTACCAAAGAAGAGCTGAATGCGGTAAAAAAAGAATTTATAGCGGAAAAGATGAACACCTTCCAGGCCAATGAAGGCATTGTCTCGGAATACGGCCTGGAATACCTGTTCAATGACAGGATCATCGGCATACAGGACTATAAAAACCTGGTCGATCAGATCACGCTTGATCAGATGAACGGTTTCATTAAAGAATATTTCAGCCGGCCTTACCGGTTCGTTATATTGAAAGGCAGATAATTGTGGCCGGCAAATATATTCAATTATTATTTTATACTGTAAAAGGATCACTTTTGATAAATATGGATTAAACACAATTAAAAACATAAACGAATTATTCTCATGAATACGAGGCTGCAATAATGACGGAAGAAAAAAAAGAATACCTGCCGGAAGAGATCGAAGCGCGATGGTATAAGTTCTGGCTGGAAAAAAATTACTTTAAAGCCCGGGTGGATAAAAAAAAGACGCCCTTTACCATCGTCATTCCCCCGCCCAACGTGACCGGCGTTCTCCATATGGGGCACGGGCTCAACAATACCATCCAGGATATCCTGATCCGTTATGAACGCATGAGGGGGAAAGAGGCCTGCTGGGTGCCCGGGACGGACCATGCCGGCATTGCCACGCAGACAGTGGTGGAGAAGAACCTCCTTAAAGAAACGGGGAAAAACCGCGACGAAATCGGACGGGAGGAATTCCTGAAAAAGGTCTGGGCCTGGAGAGAGGAGAACGGCCAGACCATCATTGAACAGCTGAAAAAGATCGGCGCATCCTGTGACTGGGACCGCACCCGCTTTACTATGGATAACGGCCTCTCGCTTGCCGTGAGGGAAGTGTTCGTCCGGCTCTACGAGAAAGGGCTTATCTACCGCGGTAACTATATTGTGAACTGGTGCCCGCGGTGCACGACCGCCCTGGCTGACGATGAAGTGGAATACCGGGAACACCGGGACAAGCTGTATTATTTTAAATATCCCGTCAAGGATTCAGATGAATTCGCAGTCGTGGCCACAACAAGACCCGAAACCATGCTGGGAGATACAGGCGTAGCCGTCCATCCAGACGATAAACGGTATAAAAAGCTGAAGAACAAAAAGATCATTCTGCCACTGGTTAACAGAGAGATCCCTCTTATTACGGATAAGATCGTGGACATGGAATTCGGGACCGGCGCAGTAAAAGTAACGCCTTCGCACGATCCCAACGATTTTGACATGGGGAAACGGCACAACCTGGAATTCATCAGCATCATGGATGAAAAAGGGGTTCTGAACAAAAATGTGCCGGCTCTCTACCAGGGTATGGACCGCTACAAAGCCCGGCAAAAAGTGGTCGAGGATATGGAGAGCGCGGGACTGGTGGCCAAGATCGACGATTACCGTCACTCCGTAGGACACTGTTACCGCTGTGATTCCGTGATCGAACCGTACCAGTCCACGCAGTGGTTCGTAAAAATGAAACCCCTGGCCGCGCCGGCCATCAAAGCCGTAGAAAAAAAGCATATCACCTTTTATCCGCCGCGCTGGGAAAAAGTTTATCTGAACTGGATGAACAACATCAGGGACTGGTGTATCTCCCGCCAAATATGGTGGGGTCACAGGATCCCGGTCTGGTACTGTGAGGACTGCCGCCGGGAAATCGTAAGCCGCACGACACCGGAAAAATGCCATGGATGCAAGAGCACGAGGCTGCGGCAGGATGAGGATGTGCTGGATACATGGTTCTCCTCATGGCTCTGGCCTTTCTCCACTCTGGGATGGCCTGAGAAAGGAGAAGTCCTGGATTACTTTTATCCTACGAACGTCCTTGTGACCGATCCCGGGATCATCTTTTTCTGGGTGGCCCGCATGATCATGGCCGGACTGGAGTTCATGAAGGAAATACCGTTCCGGAAGGTGCACCTCCACGGAGTAGTCCTGGACAACCAGGGCCGGAAGATGAGCAAGTCCCTCGGCAACGGGATCGATCCTCTGGAAGTAGTAAAGGTCTATGGAGCCGATGCCCTCCGGTATACCATGGTGGTCATCACACCGGCCGGCCAAAACCTGCTCCTGTCCATGGATAAATTCGCGATCGGAAAGCACTTTGCCAATAAGATATTCAATGCTTCGCGTTATGTCCTGATGAACCATAAAGGCGAAAAAATCATCTCCAGCCTGGACGGACTCGAGCTTGACTTCAGCGACCGGTGGATCCTTTCCAAACTGAACAGGCTCATTACCGCGGTGCACGAAAATATCGAGAACTATAAATTCCAGGATTACGCCCTGGGATTCAACGAGTTCTTCTGGCACGAGTTCTGCGATTGGTACCTTGAGATATCGAAGATCGGCCTTTACCAGTCAAATGATGCGGTGAAAAGCAAGACCCTTTCCGTTTTATTCCATATCCTCCTGCACGCCATGAAGATCTTTCACCCTATCATGCCGTTCATCACAGAGGAAATATACCAGACCCTGCCGAACAAGGACGCGGAAAGCATCATGGTCTCCCCGTTCCCCGGCAGCAACAAGACGCTGATAGACCACAAGATCGAGGAAGAGATGGAAACAGGGAAGAGGATCGTGACCTCCATCAGGAACCTGCGTGTTATGCTCAATATCAAACCCACTCAGCTTGTTAAGATAAAGTTCTCCACCGAGGACAGGGAAAAAGCAAAACTGGTGAATAAACTGGAACAGTATATTAAATTCCTCTGTCACGCGGAAGAGATACAAGCTGCCGGAAGGTCGGTTCAGATCAAAAGGTCAGCTGTCAATGTAACGGATAACATAGAAATATTCATCGATCTGGAAGGACTGGTCGATATTGAAAAAGAGAAGGCCAGGCTTCTTCAGGCCGCGGAAAAGATCAGGCGAGAGATCGCGGAAACGGAAAAAAAGCTTAAAAACGAGGATTTTGTAAAAAAAGCCAAGGAAGAAGCTGTTGCCAAGGTCAGGCAACAGAGAGAAAAATCGCTGGAAAACCTCCGTTTGTTAGAGAGAAACATCTCTATCATGTAAAGGAGCCGGTACACAAG
>JAQTRT010000296.1 GCA_028711675.1 bacterium
AATAACGCAGTAACGGTACCATCCCTAATTCCCCCTTGACAAAATAAATAAAAACAGTTAATTATGTCTGGACAATATGATATGAAGAAATGGTTATTTATCCTCATTCCCCCTCTCCTTTTCCTCCAATGCTCCCCAGTTAAAAGATCAAATACCATAGGGATTTATTATCAAAGAACCACACCTTACGCAGACAGGGAAATGATAAAAGACCTTTCCCGGACAGCGTTCGTTTATAATTATTCCCTGATCTTTCAATCCTATGAAAAAACGCCCCGGAAGAGGACACTGGCGGATTTTTCCGGAAAAGGAGCGAAGATCATCCTCCTGGAAGAGCACGACGCGCAAAAGGCCGCTCCTTTCTACCGGTTCTGCCGGTCCCGGGGAATCCGGCTGACCCTTATCACATCCGTAACCACTTCACAGGCTGACCTTGTTCTCCTTTCCGATTACCGGAAACTGGGTTCTAATCTTGCCAGACAGCTATACGAATTCTCCCGGAGCAAACGGAACGTCTTTGTCCTGTATTATAAAAAGGATTATAAGCGCTATTATTATAAATTAAAGCTCATGGAAGGATATCATGATTATTTCCAGCCCTCCCTGACCCTTATCACGAACCTTTACTCAGGGACAAATTATCAGTCCGTAAAAAAGGACATCTATCAGTTCATCACACTGTACGGGGAGGAACTCCGGGGGATCCTGACGGATGACGACCGGATCGCGGAAAAGACCGTATTGGCCCTGAAGAACGTACGGAAAGAAGGAGAGATACAGGTAAGCGGATTCGGCGGCCTGCTCAACGGCATCAATTGCATCATCAAGATCGGCCTGTGCGTTACGGGTGACATGAATCGTTACGCACTGTTCCAGACAGCCCTGACCAACTCTATCCAATATGACCCTGAGCCGGAAAACGTTCCCCGGCCCCGGTACTTCCTCAAGGACGGTATTTATTACAACCAGATCAATACGCTGGACAACCTTGCCCTGACCAGAAAATTCTCCATCCAGCAGATCCTGGATACCAGGATCCCGGAAGCCAGATAAGCGTTACGTTTTACATAAAGAATAGATCAGGTCTTGAAAAAGTTTTTCTTTCCGTAAGAAAACTGCTCCCGCGCCTTTGAACTGGGCATCGAACTGGAACAGGATATTGATGATCCGGCTGAATTTCTTCAGGTCGTAGTTCCTGATCTGGGAAAAAAGATTCCTGAACCATGTCTCTTTCATGTTCAGCTCCCTCTGTATCTCACCGGGATCTTTTTTCCCCACTTCATGAAGATATTTGATCTGATAGATCTGATGGAGAGTGGTAGATAAAAAAGCAAAAAAGCCGTACAGCTTGTTATCTTTCCCTTTTACGCTCTCTCTCGGGCTCTTTCTGGGCGTATCTCCGGATTCCTCCTTTTCTTTTCCGCCCGCACGCTCACCTGCAGCCGCCCCCGGCCTTTTCCGGGACTCCTCATAGGAATCGTACAGACGGCTGAATATCTTCAAAGCCCCGGCCAGGTTATGCTGATTGATGGAATCAAGCAGGTCGAACACATTATATTGCCGGCTGTCAGCCGTGATCGCTTCCACGTCCTTCCGGCTGATTTCGCCCCGTTCCCGGACATACAGAACGAGCTTGCTGATCTCGTCATTCATCTCGATCAGTGAATTATTGCAGAACCTCATCAGGACATCCGCAGCTTCGGCTGTGATGGACTTATTGTTTTCCCTGACTTTATTGACGATCCAGCTCTTCAGTTCCGGCTCCCTGAGCGGATAGAACAGAGAGACGGCAGGATATCCTTTACCGTATTTTCCCACACGCCGTTCCTGAGAGTTCAGCACCAGGCAGGTAAAATCAGCCGGCGATTTCAGGTATTCATCCAGGACCTTCAGGTCTTTGGATTTCCACAGCTCTATGTTCTCCGCGATCACCAGCCTCTTTTCGCTGAAGGAAGGGGGAGTATTGCAGTAATCCAGGAATTCCGGTAGAGATGTGTCCCCTGCGTAAAAATGTCTGTAATTGAAATCAAGGGAGAAACTGCTGAGGATGATCTTCTGCTTGAGAAAGGAGATAAGCTCCTGCTTATAAAAAGCTTCTTCGCCGAGGAAGATATAGACCGGATCGATCTTCCTTTCCATGTTCCTCTTGATCTGGTCAAAAATGGAAATATTACCACCCCTCTATGACTTTGCTGACTATTTTATTGGAAAGGCTGTCCATTAGTTTTTTCTGCACATCGATCTCCGTCTCGATCGGCTCGCTCTTCAGGTTGAACTGCATGGTTTCCTCAAGATAGTTATCGTGAAGCCAGGACCCTGTTTTAATATCCCTCAGCTGTACCTTAATGCCCATCGTGACAGCGCTGGTATCCACTTCCCCGGCATACGTATAGGATATGGGCATTTTCTTGTACTTGGTAATGGTGCAGAACAGGACGCCGTTGGCCTTGGATACATGCTGGGTCACGGTCAAACGGCCATCCATTTCGAATTTCTCCGATAATATGACCGTAAAAAGATCGACCAGTTCCGGTTGAAGCGTCTCATTTGAAAATTTATTAAGATAGATGACACGAAAATTATCGGGAAGGACCGTCCGCGGCGTCCAGGTGCACCGGCTGAAGGAGGCACAAACCAAAAAAAACAAGATCAGTCTTTTTTTCATAAGGGTGATTAATTAATATCCTGTTTTTTTTTAAAGTCAAGGGGAAAAGGGGGACGGTGCTTGACATTTTGACATTTTATCAGGAATATTAAAATGTACGGTTCAAAAAGATTCTGCTGTACCCATATCTGTATTTAATGTCAAAATGTCAAGCACCGTCCCCCTTTTCATAAAATTATATTGACAATGGTATTGGATTTTGTATAATAATAATACCATTGATTATGTAAAATAATTAAAATGATCAATCAATTCAAACAGTATTATTTAAAATCTTTCTTATATTATTTCTTTATCGTATGGAACTTCCTCATCATTATCCTGCTCCTTCTGCTCAATTTCTACAGCATGCCTTTTTTTATCAAAAAGCCCGTTGAGGTCAAGAAAAGCGAAGCTCTCAAGATGCAGATCAAGCTGGTCTGGGAAAGCCGGAACGAATACCAGAACATAGACCCGGACATCTTCTGGACCGATTGTGTAGATGCCAACAGGGACAAGGTGAAGGATATCGCGGCTCTGTCACACCAGGGAAACATGCTTATCCTTGACGGTGAAACAGGAAAGATATTAACCCGGGTTTCCGTCAGTTCCACGTATTCCCGTCCGGCTGTGATCCGAAACCATATCCTGGCCGGCAATGAAAAAGGAGAAGTGCATATTTTCAGTGTCCTGGGCCAGCTGATGAAGAAACTTGTTATCACGAACAGCCGTGTCCTGGACATTGACAACGGCCTTATCGAGCTGAGTACCGGCATTTATTCCGTTGATCCGGTCCGTTTCAAGATATCCAAAAGTTTTACGTATTTCAGTAATGACCTGATCGGCAGGATCGCTTCCGACAGATTCAATGACGACGCTCCGTCCGATTATGTCATTTGCGAAAAGAACAGCATCCATTGTTTTGACGGCCTGGTCCTGAAACAGCTCTGGCAGAAGGATGTACCCTTTATCTA
>JAQTRT010000040.1 GCA_028711675.1 bacterium
GAAAGATAGGCCAGATGGAGCGGGGTCTGGTCTTTCGTGTTCCGGGCGTTGATATCCGCGCGATTCTCCAGGAGCATTTCAATCATGGATCTCTGTTTGTTCCGGACAGCGAGGTGGAGAGGCGTGTCGCCCTCTTTGTTTTTAAGGGAAGGATCAGCCTGGCTGGAGAGGAGCAGGTAGACCATGGCAATGAGGTTGTTCCGGCAGGCCATGAGCAGAGGCGTATCGCCGTTCTTGTCCCGGATATTAACATCCGGACTTTTTTTCAGTAAAAAGATCAGAGAGTTATAATCCGCATACCGGACAGCCTGGTGAACGGGCGTATCGCCGTTTTTGTCCTGAGATGTGACAGAAGCATTCCGCGACAGGAGGAGTTGGACAAGATCGGCCTGTCCTGTCTCCACGGCTAAATGGAGTGGTGTTCTTTCATTGGTATTCCTGGCATCCGGATCAGCGCCTTTTTCGATCAGGTATTTGATCATGGCTGTCTGGCCTGAATAGGGATAAGAACCTATCATTTTATGAAGAGGAGTTCCACCGGAACTATCCCTGGCTTGGATATCTGCCCCATAGGAGAATAAAAGCCCGGCTGTCCCGATATCGCGCGCCAAATGCAGGGCTGTTTCCTCTTCGGACGTGACAGCCGATACGTCTGCACCGTTGGTCAGCAGCGTCCGGATCAAACTGATCCCCCGTGCTTCCGAGACCATTTTATGAAGAGGCGTCCATCCCTGGAAATTCGTGCAGTCCACCCGGGCACCATGGGACAGCAGGAAAAGGATGATCTCCCGGGTCCCGCTATGATGGAGCGGTGTGTCACCGTTATTGTCCTGCGCATTCACTTGAGCCTTGTTCTTTATCAGTAATTCCGATATCGGGAGGGAATACCGGACCGCATAATGAAGCGGTGTCCGTCCGTCCCTGTCCCGGACCATAACAGGAGCATGGTATTTGATCAGGATCGCGATGATGTCGTCGAATCCCGAACTGATGGCCAGGTGGAGAGGGGTCTGGCCGTATTCCGATCTCTCATTAACAGGGGCATTGTTATTTAGGAAGAATTCCGTCATATCAGGCTGATGTGAAATAACAGCCGTATGAAGGGGGATGTATCCGTACCTGTCCCTTTCATTCAAGGAGAGTCCCTGGGATAATAAAAACCTCGCCAGGTTGGTATTGGCGGATTGGCCGGCAGAGTGCAAAGGAGTCTCTTTATTGTTGTTCGTGAGCTGAAAAGAGGCTTTTGACTGGATCAGGACTTTAACTACTTCCAGGTCTCCTCTTTGGCAGGCCAGAAAAAGCGGTGTGTTGCCCTCATAATCCCGGGAATCTATCCTGGAATCCAGATTGACCAGGAACCGGGCCACTTCCGGTGTCCGGGCATAATGAAGAGGGATCCTCTGGTCTGTATCGTATGTGTTGATCAGATTAAGGTTTTTCCTGAATACGGCCTTGATGGCTTCCAGGTCGCTTTTCTGTATCAAACCTGACATGTCCTGGGTTGGATTTGCCGGATATCCGGGAGAATGGGAAAGGACCAGGATGATCAGAAGGAAAATATATATCTGGTATGGTTTTCTTTTTATCATGAAACAGCCCATCCTCCTTGCCGGACACTTTTTAATAATATAATATTATTTGAATAAGTCAATGGGAAAGGTGGAGGAAAACCAAATGAGCTTATCCCCGAAATCTTCTTTTTACTTGACATATAATATGTTTTTACTACCATGAAAGGATGATACAATTTTAAACAAGGAGAGTTTCCCATGAAAAGGTTTTTATTTTTTTCTCTTTTAATTCTGTTCGCCGTGAACCAGGCTTTTGGCCAGTTCAAGACCGGTAATCTTTCCGATCTGAAGAATAAAGCCAAGGACCAGGCCGGGTCAGTAGGCAGCCAGGTTTACGAAGCCCTGGCCAAGGAGTTCCTGAAGGTGGCCAAGGATATCCCGTTCGATTATAATTCCTCTGAATTGAGATTGAACGATCCCAAGTATTCCGTTGCAGGATACAATATTGACGATTTCATGAAAAAAGTGCTTATCCCTGCTCTCTCCAAGCTTGTGAACGCTCTGCCTTCCGATAAAAAAGTGCTTCTCATCGGCCACGCCAGCGCATCAGGAACAGAAGAGCCGTCCGGCCGTTTTATGGGCAATACCGCGCTTTCCCAGAAACGGGCTGAGGCTGTTCTGAATTATATCCTGAAAAACTCCCAGCTGACCGAGGGAAAATTCGAGATACAGGCCAAGGGTTCCACATCTCCGAAAAGCGGTACAGACCCTGTTGATAACGTAAATTGCCGGACCGGTTTTGGCCTTCAGTAATAAAGCAGGAATTCTGTTCAAGGGGCGGGGATTGTACCTGATGATCGCGTCTTGAACAGCGGGAAAAGAATGAATTTTAAACGGATAGTGTTGCTGGGCATAGTGGTCCACCTGGTGGCTTCCATCTTCAGCGCCGGGTATTATCATGTGGACGAACATTTCCAGATCATGGAGTTCACGGCCATGAAACTGGGACTGACGCCTCCGGAAGGCCTGGCCTGGGAATATGACCATCGGATGAGGCCTGCTTTTCAGCCTGCCTTGGCCTATGCCGTAATAAAGGTCTTTCAGTTTTTTTCCCTGGACAATCCTTTTTATGAGGCTGTGTTCCTGCGTATGCTTTCGGCTTTTCTGGGATTGGCCTGCATGGTCCTGCTCCTCTTCCTTTTCCTGAAAGAGATCAAACAGGAGAGGCTGAAGAGATGGGCTGTGTTCCTCTCCTTTTTTCTCTGGTTCCTGGTTTATCAGCATGTCCGGTTTTCATCAGAGACATGGTCGGGCACGGTCTTTTTTCTGGGACTGGGATGGTACCTTTATTCGAGGGATAAGCAGGTCCTGTCCGTGTTTAAGATGTTCCTGGCTGGTCTTATCCTGGGGCTGGCTTTTGTCATCCGGTTCCAGACCGGTTTTATGATAGCAGGATTCCTGTTCTGGCTTCTTCTTGTGAAAAAAGAAAAGTTCATCAATCTGGCAGGACTTGTTTTGGGGCTCATGGCCGCGTTTCTTGCGGGGATTCTTCTGGACCGCTGGTTTTACGGCCAATGGACGCTTACAGCCTGGAATTACCTGAATTTAAATATCATCCAGGACAAGGTATCGGGTTACGGTATCAAGCCGTGGTGGTATTATATTTCCATCACGTTCATCGATGCGGTCCCGCCGTACAGCCTTCTTCTCGTCGCGGCTTTTTTTTTGATCTGGTTTTTTTATCCTTGGCATGTGCTCTCCTGGATCATTTTTCCTTTTCTTCTCATCCATACTTTGATCGGGCATAAGGAGATCAGGTTCCTTTTCCCCCTGGCTAACCTTATCCCTGTTGTGGTTGCCCTCTTTTTGCAGAAGTTCATGGAAACGGAGAGGCTGGCCAAGATCAGGGGTTTTTTCCGCCGGTTCCCGTGGAAATGGCTCCCGGTATCGTTCTGGGCCATTAATCTTCTTCTTTTAACTGTGATCTGTTTTAAACCTGCGGACGGCATGATTTATTTCTATAAATTCATGTATGACCGGAATTATACCAGGCTTTATTTCATGGGCAAACACCCTTACCGGAGCGTGGGTACGATCTGCAAGCATTTTTACAAAAGAAAGGGACTTGATACGATCGAGGTAAAGGACCTCACAGAACTGAAGAAGGTCCTCCGGAAGAGCGGGGAAGATGTATTGTTCATGGGTTACTCGTTCGACCTGGCCAGGAAACTTTCACAGGAAGGCCTGAAGCATACTCTTCTGTTCCGGAATCTTCCGGAATGGTCCGTTCATTTTAATATCAACAACTGGCTCAGCCGGACCAAGGTCGCGAGCGTATACAGGATCCATTCCCTCAAGGGCCAGCCCGAATAAGCAAGGATTGGCCGGTTTTTGGCCGCGCCGGCTGCAGGAGTTCATCCATGAAAAGGAACAAAGAAGGTCTTATTCATCCTCGAATGATCAGGTTCGGCCTGGTGGGTCTTTCCGGTGTCCTTGTCAACATGGGCTTCCTGTATCTCTTCACGGAACTCTTCGGATTGAACTATAAAATATCGAGTGTGATCGCCATTGAGATATCCATCCTGACAAATTTCCTGCTCAATGACAGATGGACCTGGTCAGACAGGGCCAAGGAGCGTTTCATGGTCCGGATGGCAAGATACCACGTGACTGCGGGTCTTACGGCTTTTATCTTCAACTGGGGCCTGCTGGTCCTGCTCACGGAATTCTTCCATATATATTATTTCATCTCCAATATCATCGGGATCGGCTTCGGCATGCTCTCTAATTATATCCTGAACAATCTCTGGACCTTCCGGGAACATCCCCCTGGAAATAAAGGTTCAGGCTCAGGCCTGACCTGACAGGTACCGGCAGTAACCATAGCTGACAGGGCCGGACTTGGTGGTTTCGCAGGGAAAATCGTTGCATTCAAAACAGCAGGAGATATTCTTCTGGAACGCGCATGTGGCTATCTTGCAGAATTTATTCTCTTTGGGCTTGCAGCCGGGCTCGCCGTTGGGGCAGGCTCCCTTCGTTCCCTTGGGGCATTTTTAACACCCTATACCACAAACACCGATTCGGATCATACGCTACCCCCTCTTTTTTTCTTGCTGATTGAGAACCCGAAGTACCCGAGGTATTTACCCAGGCTGTAATATTTCCCGTGCGCGAACACGATCAAGCCGCAGGCTTCCAGGTCAAGAGCGCCTTTGGGATCGATGTACCTTCGGTCCGCATGGATACAGAGGACCCGGGCCAGGAACATGTCATGGGAACCCAGGTGTTTAATTTCCGATACCCTGCATTCCAGGCTGACCGGGCTTTCGCTGATAAGAGGGGCTTTGATATAACGGCATTTTCCGGGTGTAAGGCTGCATCTCTTGAACTTATCCGTTCCCTTCCCCGATACCACGCCGCAAAGATCAACAGCCCGGATCATGGCGGGTGTGGTAAGATTGATCACAAATTCATTTGATTGTCCGATGATGGAGTGGGAATACCGGCCAGGCTTCAGCGAGATATAAGTCATGGCCGGGTCTGTGCAGACATTGCCTGTCCAGGCCACTGTGATGATGTTCCGGTTCCCGGGAGTACCGCCGCATGAAACCAGTACAGCGGGCGCAGGATAAAGCATGTTGCCGGGTTTCCATAGAATTTTTCCCATATCTTTTATTCTACTGGATTATATTTGATTGTCAATCATTATGCGTGCCCGGTTGTTTTACATTGACTATGATTTTAAAACCATTACCATTTTTATGTTATACACGTTATACGCGGATGCCCGGGGCTTGATCCATGTTCTTTATCAAGAGGAGGATTTATGAAAAAAATATTATTCGTGTTTTTAGCGATTCTTTTTTTTGCGGCTTCGGCTGACGCGCTGACCCGGAGAGAGATCGACAAATACCTGAAAACATACGTAGAAAATGGTTACCGGTTCGTGCGCGCGGACGGGAAAAACACCTGGCATATTTCCTTTAAGCTTCCGGATTGGGAGACCGAATGGCCGATAGTCGTTATTTTATTGAAAGATGAATCAGGAAATGAAGTCATTGGCATCGGGACTACGGTCTTTTCCAGCGAGAAAGAGCCTTCTTCAGCTGTTCTTAAATATATCCTGGAAAGGAATATTGATGATATGAACATCGGGAGTTTCGGGCTGTATCATAGCGGTTCATATATGATCCAGTACTGGATCAAGATACCCAAACAGTATGCCGTCAAGGAGCAGCTGGCCTATGTTCTCGGATTCGTGGCTGGTTATGCCAATGCCATCGGACCGGAGATTAAGAAGATATATTAAAAAGTGTTCATTCATACCTGAGGGCTTCGATGGGCCTCAGGGAAGAGGCTTTATAAGCAGGGTAGATACCGAAGAAAAGGCCGATCAGAAAAGAAAAAAGGAATGAGAGCAGGATGGAGAAATAGGATACGGATGTTTTCCATTGAGTGAACTGCGCGATCAGCTTGGAGACCGTCATGCCCAGAAGGATTCCGATCAGGCCGCCCAGGAAACAGATAATGATCGACTCGGTGAGGAACTGGTAAAGGATGTCGCTCTTGCGCGCACCGATGGCTTTTCTTAATCCTATTTCCTTGATCCGTTCCATGACCGTGACCAGCATGATGTTCATGATGCCGATGCCGCCCACCAGGAGACTGATGCTGGCAATGCCTCCCAGGAGCAGGGTAAAGGTCTTCGTGGTCTGCTGGACGTTCTGAAGAAGCTCCATCTGGGAGCGTATCTCAAAATCCGCTTCATCATTCTCCTTCAAACCGTGTGCTCTCTTTAAGAGCGCCTTGATCCTTTCTTCAGCGGCGTCCATCAGGTTCTCGTCCTTGACCTTGATGTTGATCGAAGATATATAGTCTATTCCCAGCAGCCGTTTCTGGGCCGTGGTCACGGGAATGGCGATCATCTCATCTTCATCCCGCATGAAACTGGCGCCTTTGGGTTCGAACGTGCCGATGATGAGGAAATTGAGCCGGTTGATCTTGATGTAACTGCCTACCGGATTCTTCCCGTCAAAAAGATTGCTCACCACCGTATTGCCCACGACAGCTACCCTGTCTTTCAGGTTGATGGCCTTGTCATCAAAGAATGAGCCGTATTTGATCTTGAAATTGTTGATCTCGGGGAAATGCGTGTTCACGCCCTGGATGTTCGGTTTGATACTCCGGTTCTGGTACACCACAGTGCCGGATGTGTTGACCATAGGTGTGAGGGCTGTGATGAGGTTTTTTTCTTCTTCGGTGATCATTTCTGCGTCTTTCATGGTCAGCCTGTTCCTTTCCGCTGTCAGGGCGCTGGACATGCCCCTGTGTCTTGCCCCGGCGTGGATAAAAAGCAGGTTCGCGCCCATTTTTTTTATATTGCTGGTGATGTCGGCCTTGGCCCCTTCGCCGATGGATATCATGGAAATGACCGAGGCTACGCCGATGAGGATACCGAGTGTTGTGAGGAACGTCCTCATTTTTTTCATAATGATGGATTTTAGGGCGATCATAAGGTTTTGTTTGATCTTCTTAATACTGAAGAAAGATTTTCCTTGACCGGCATGAAGCTTGACCGGTTTTTCATGGTGCTTTTTCTTCCGTGTCCTGGTGTCAGAGAAGACCTTGCCGTCCCGGATGTGGATGATCCTGTGTGCGGACGAAGCCACGTGGTCATCATGAGTCACCAGGATAACGGTGATGCCTTCGTTGTTCAGGCTTGTGAGGATCTGCATGATATCCTGTCCTGATTTTGAATCCAGGTTTCCTGTCGGTTCATCAGCCAGGATAATGCCGGGATTATTCACCAGAGCACGGGCAATGGCCACTCTTTGCTGCTGTCCGCCTGATAGTTCCTGGGGCTTGTGCATGGCCCGTTCCGTGAGATTAACTTTTTCCAGTGATGTAAGCACTTTCTGCTGGCTGTACGGATGGTCGGAATAAACCAGGGGCAGCTCGATGTTCTGGCCAGCGTTCAGGTAATTGAGCAGGTTAAAACTCTGGAAGACAAAACCGAATGTCTTATTCCTGATACCGGAGAGGTCGGTCTCGCTGAGACCAGCCACATCCTGCTCGTACAGATAGTAATTACCTGATGTAGGATTATCCATACAGCCCAGGATATTCAACAGGGTTGATTTCCCGCTGCCGGACGGGCCCATAATGGCCACGAATTCGCCCTGATCGATTTCAAGATTGATATCTTTAAGAGCTTCGAGTTTGATTTTTCCGGTTGTATATATCTTCGTGATTTTTTTTAGGGTGATCATTAGTGTGGCGGCCCCATTCCTCCCATGCCTCTGAGCACCCTTCTCTGGTTCTTCGAGCTGCTCTGGCCGGAAGTCTTGTCAAACTGGTCCTTGGTAAGGATCAGGACCTGATCGTTCTGGTCCAGGCCTGAGATGATTTCGATGGACTTATAATCTGTGACACCCGTTTTGACCTCTTTTCTTTTTTGTGCCCCGCCTTTTTCAATAACCACGACATAACTGGTCTCTTTGTCCTTGTGCACAGCATCATACGGCAGGACATTGACATTGTTCTTCTGGGTCACGATAAACTCCACGTTAACGGTCATGCCGCTGATCCATTTCTTCAGGACCTGGTCCGGGAAGACCAGGACCTCGTACTGCATGACGTTGGAGACCAGTTCGCCTTCGCGGGATATCCTGTGGACCCTGCCTTTATGCTGTTCGTCCGGGAAAGTATCCAGATAAAAATTTGCGTTCTGATTGATCGTGATCTTGCCGATATCCGCTTCATCCACATCCACGCTCAGGATAAGCCTGTCTGAAAGTACATACAGGGTCGTGTCAGCGGCGATGATCTCTCCTATTTGAACGCCGAGTTTGATAACTTCGCCGGATACAGGGGCCATGATAGGTACGGGCTGGTATGCCTGCTCCGCTGTCTTCAGATCATCTTCCGCTTCCTTGATCTTTTCGGAGTCGCCTGTCCTTTTAGCGTTGAAAAGGTTAGCCCGGGCCATATCCAAAAGGGAGATACGGTCTATCGTGGAGATCAGGGCCATTGTCGAGCCCTGACGGACGGACTGGCTTTCGTCATAAAAAAGTTTTTCCACGCGTCCCCGGTCGGAGTTCTTGACCTCGATCCGGCGGTAGGGTGATAACGTGCCGGTAGCCAGGACCTTGACCGTGATGCTCCCTTTGGCCAGGCGTGTGATCTTCATTTCCTGTGTCGTGTTCCCCTGCTGCTTTTTTCCGCATCCGGAAATGAGGAACAGCATCATCGTGATTAAAATAAAGGAAATTTTATTCTTCAAGATTCAGCTCCTTGATGTATTTTTCCAGTTTAGCCAGGGCCATCCTCATGTCATATTTCAAGCTTTCCTTCTGTATCTCATAACCGGAAAGTTCGTTTTCTTTCTGTTTAAGGATAAGATAAGTGGTCTGGCCCTGCTTGTACTGGAGTTTCAGAAGTTTGTAGTTCTCGAGCACGGCATTATACTGGATCTCCGTCAGTTTTTGTTTTTCCTTTAACAGGTTGTACTGGGTCCACAGGTTCTGAAGCTCGCTTTGGAGGTTGTTCTCCGTTTCTTTCAGCGTCTCTTCCAGGCCTTTTAATTCCGTTTTGATCTCGTTGACCTTGTGAACGGTGCTGAAACCCGAGAAAACAGGAAGGGAGAGGCTCAGTCCGATGCTCCAGCTCTTGTTCTCCGGAAAGAATTTATCATCGCTTAAACCGTATGAGCCGTTCAGGTCCAGTTCAGGATAGAATTCCGAGCGTGCCGAGTTCAGCTTATACTGCCCGGATTGGAGCCTGATCCTGGCTGAGTTGATGTCCGGGGATAATTCATTGGCTTTGACCAGGATCTTGTTAAAGTCAAATTCCGGGAATGAGGTCTCCTCTTCCCGGAGCTCCAGCGCGGATCCCGCGGGCCGGGCCAGGAGCAGGTTCAGGCTTATCTGCGCGGTCCTCAGAAAGGATTGTTTTTCCAGAATATTATACTCAGACTGTTTCAGGTCTGCTTCCATTTCCGTTAGGGAAGCGAAATTTTCTGTGCCTGACTGGTATTTTAATTTTATAATGACAAGGTCTTCTTTCCGCCGTTCTTTGATCATATTCAGGACCTTTATCTGGTTCTGGTAGAGCAGGATACTGTAGTACTTGTCTTTGATATTCAGGACCATATTACGCCAGGCGCTGTAATAATCCTGGACAACACCGAGTTTATCCAGCAGGCTGACCTTATAGCTGTTGTAGCGTTTCAGGCCGTTGAAGAGTAATTCGTTCAAACCCAGTGAAACAGAGTAATTATCACTGTTCTCCTTTAAGGATGAGGAATTAAAGGAATGGGAGTAGCTGCCGGAAAGATGAATCGTTGGATAAAAGGAGGAAATGGCTTGTTTAATCTTGTATTCGTACTGGATGATGGTGTTCCTCTGCTTCTTTATGCCGGGACTGTTGCTCAGGGCCAGTCTCAGGCAGCCTTCCATGTCCATTTCTTCAGCGGACAGGCCTGAGAGGCTCAGTATAAACATAAAAATAATAAAATGTACCAGTTTTGTCATCATATAAAATTTGATGTTTTATAAAAAAAAAGGTTAAAAAGTTATTCTGTTTTACTTTTAACAGCCTGTTCCAGTATCTTCAGGAACTGCCTGGCTGTCCGGATATCCAGGTGAATAGCTTTTTTCAGTTTAACAAGATCGGTCCCGAATATCTGCTTGCCGAAATGGATGGTAATGCCTTTAGGCCCTGTTTCAAACCTGAACTGGTCCGTATAGATCTCTTCATAATGCTCATCATATTCATGTTCCGGCTCTTTAGGCTTATCGATCAGGTGTACTTCCTTGAGCGGACCTGATTTGATATAGATGTGCTTGCCTTTTCTGTATATCCGTGACCTTTTCATCCTTTATGTATGATATTGGATTTTTATTAAAAGTCCATAACTTTTTACGGGTAATAACGGGTTTGTCATATCTGTTTTTTATTTCTACCGTTATAAAAGGCTTAAAGTCATCTGCAGCGGCGTACCTTCAGGTGCGCCGATTATTGGAAATATCAAGCCCTCGAGTCGATCGGCAGGTCTAAAGACCTGCCGCCACTTTTTGATTTTTATTGATTTTATAAACAATTATAGTAATATGAATCTCATCGGTCGAACACATGAATTTTAAAATAAAAATAAGGGACCTGGACCTGATCCGGCCTTTCGCTTCGCGCAGCCACAGGACCCCGCGGGAGATCACGGAGTGGCTGTTCAAGCTGGTCGTGACCGTGATGCTCAGTCTTTTTATGGGCCGGCTTTTCCGGATCAGCGATATGCTGACGCTCGTTTTTGTGACCCTGCTCTGCCTCCAGCCTACGACACTGGGCGGGCTCCGGATCGGTATCCAGCAGCTACTGGTGGCGGGATTCAGTTCCTTGTTCACCCTGGCCCTCATACAGATCGTGAACAATTATTATTTCACTGTTTCCGTGTCAATTGCCGCGGTCTCCTTTTATCTGGTCGCGACCAACAAGGAGAACCTCCTGGCCGTTGCTTTTTTCTCCGTCCTTTACATCGGCGTCCTGGGCCGGGATAAACCCATCTCGTTCTTCTTTGACAGGGTGGAGCATCTGATCATCGGTATTCCCGTGGCCACTTTCAGTAATTACGCCTTTGGTGTGTTCCAGTACAGGAAAAAGCTGATGACCGGCATTATCAAGATACGGATGAGTATATTTCATAAATCAGGCAGGATGCTGGATGCCTTGCGGTCCGGCGGGAATTTATCCGTGGAAGACGAGCTGAACGGGCTGGCGAACTATTATCAGCAGATGGACCAGATCCTCACCACGCTGGAGGATTTCGAAAAAGAGTACAAATCCTTCTTCTCCTTCCTCTTTATGAAGATCAGGAACATCGGCCGGTATAAACAGTATATCTGGAACCTGCATGACCTGCTCCAGAGCATCCATACCACGGCCACCCTGAGCTTTAAGATCCCGCTCTCTCCGGAAGTCCGGGAACATATCCGTTCTTTCTCTGATATTATAAAAAAATACCGGGCCCGGTCCCTGGATACGGACCTGGACGGGCTTCTGGACAAGTATCAGGAGGTCTGCCGGCAAAGCAGTGACAGCATCATCATGGGAAACCTGTTCAGCTTGATTTTTCACCTGAGAGCTGTTCAGGAGTTTGAAGAAAGTCTGGAGGAACTGAAGACAGCCTTTTCGCATGTTAAGATAAAATAGATATTCATGGTTCCTTAATCTATCTTTTAACCGGAAACCATTACCAAGGAGGCTTCTATGAGAGTCAGCGCCTGCATAACCGTTTTTATGCTCTTTTTGATCCTGATCGTTTGTTCCTGCCCTTTAAAAGGCCAGGGACTCTCATTTCTCAGAGTGGATGGTCAGAGAGTGGTGAATGTGAAGAACGACGAGGTCCTCCTGGGCGGGTTCAATCTCGGTAACTGGCTCCTGGTAGAGCCCTGGATGCTGAAACTGTCCATCGACGGCATCCAGACAGGACGCGACATCTTTGATCTGTTTGAAAAGCGTTTCGGTGAAGAGAAGGCCATGAGCATTTACATGACCTATGTTGAGAACTATATCACGGAACAGGATATCCGGTATCTTTCCGGACTCGGGGTGAACTTTATCCGGGTCCCCTTCTGGTACCGGGCGGTGTTCGACCTGAAATATACCCGGAAAGAGATGCATTATCTGGATAAGGTGATCGGATGGTGCAGGAAATACGGGATCTATGTCCTGCTCGATATGCACAGCGCGCCCGGCGGCCAGACCACGGATATCGGCATACTGGGTGAACGGCTCAGGAACGAACTCTGGACCAAGGAAGAGAATATTCAGCTCCTGATCCAGATGTGGCAGAAGATCGCGGGGCGTTATAAGGACGAGAGTATCGTGGCTGGTTATGATATACTGAACGAGGCTTCAGGCGCACCGGGTTATGAGACCATGATCCAGGTCTATGACCGGATCTACAGGGCGATACGGGTGATCGACCGTAAGCATATCATTGTCATCGAAGACGGCCTTAAGGGCATTTCCCGTCTCCCGCGGCCTTCGGACATGGGATGGAACAACGTGCTGTACAGCTTCCATTTTTATCCTACCTTCGGAGGACCGGATAACATGGAAGAGATAAAAGCCGCGTCCCAGGTCTTTCTTCCTTCCGTGAGGGCGGCTGCAGATTTTTTTAACATGCCGTTTCATGTGGGAGAGTGCAATTCCATGAGCATGGCAAAAGGCGGAGTGGAATACCTGGACCGGTATATACGGATATTCAGGGAATACGGCTGGCCATGGAACATCTGGAGCTACAAACGCATTGATGATAATGACGAGGACCGGTGGGGACTTGTGGGCAGGCTGAAGGAATGGCCTGTCCCGGACCTGAATACCATGACCTTTGAAGAGGCAAGGGATTTGTTTAAAAGTTTTAATTCCAGCCAGGTGGGGAGCAATCCTGTGTATGAAGCCATGATCCGAGCTTATTTTAAGGATTTAAAAGATTTTAAAAGACCGGACTATCTGCTTCCTGATAAACTGGTTTTAGTCCCCCAGAACGGGTATCTTATACGGGCCAAGTCTTATGACGGCCTCCGCATAGAGTGGAACAGGAAAAAGGCTAATTACGGATTCTGGAACAAAGGTGATTCCGTTCTCTGGAAGATCAATATTAAAAAAGCCGGTATGTACAAGGTTGTACTGGATTACGCGACAGATGCGCCGGAAGCCCGGCTGAGCCTTATCCTGGACCATTACCGGTACAAGGAGCTGGTCCTTCCGAGGACCCGTGCCGGCTGGGAAGATTACCGGAAGAATGTGGAAGGATATCTTTCCCTGGAACCGGGAGAGCACTTCCTTAAGATCACGGGGAAATCGCCGGACAACGGTATTATGAACCTGCGGTGCGTAGAACTGGTGTATGAAGGAAAGGATATTCCGGCAGGCCAGGCATCCCTCCGGCTCAGCCCCGGGTCCGATGAGGAGATCGTACTGACTCCCTGTGATGTGACCAGGATCAACCGGAAGAAATCCCTTTCTGTAGAATGGCAGAACAATCCCCCGAATTTCGGCTACATGAGCGGATGGGAATCCTTTGAATGGGACATCTGCCTCCTTAATGAATCAGATTATGCGCTTGCATTTAATTTCAGCACTCCCCAACAGGGCATTATATTTGAGATCTATGTGAACGGAGGGATCTTTAAATCCGTGAAGGCGCCCAGTACCGGCGACTGGCATAATTATCTGCTGAATGAACCGGGCAAGGTAAAGCTCCGGAAAGGAAAGAACACCATCAAGTTCGTGGCCTTATCAGGTTATGATGAGAATACGGGCAATTTCAGGGATGTGCGTTTGAAGAAAAAATAAATCAAAGAGAATGCGGCCTGAAATTTTCAGGCTACGGCTGTTTTTTTTATCGTTTCAAGGACCTTGGGAATGGAATCATCGGTGATCGGTTTCAGGATATAGCCTTTTGCACCTTTCGCGATCGCTTCTTCCACGAGCTCCTTGTGGCCCAGGGATGAGACCATGATGATCCTGGCTTCAGGATAGACTTTTCTGATGGCTTCCACGGAAGCAGGGCCTTCCAGTTCAGGCATGGTCACGTCCATGGTCACTACATCCGGCCGGACTTTGTCATACTGCTGAACAGCCTCTTTCCCGTCCGCCACTTCGGCAGCGACCAGATAACCCGTGTTCTCAAAGATCCTTTTCAACAGCCGTCTGAAGGCCAGGGAGTCGTCCACGATCATTACCTTTATCTGTGAGCCGTCGCTCCTGGTCCCGTTCAGTTTAACGTCCTTTTTATATATTTCCAGTATATCAGTTGTCATAAATTTCCTCCTTGCCGGAGATTCGTACCGTCATTTTTCCCTGATCTTAATGAAAAAATCAACATTGATCATAAAATTCCCGATACCCAGGGGAAAGATGAATATCTTCCTGTCAGCCGGGATCCGTGTTTGTTTATTGTCCATCAGTACTTCCGGCGTGGATATCCTGATGTTCCCGAACCGGCTGAGGCTGGATGCCACGCGGCCGGCCACGGTGTTGCCCAGTTCGGCAATGGCGCTCTGGACCAGTTCGCTCATTTCCGTGATATTTTCCTTGAGCAGCCGGGAAGCCAGGAAGAGCGCGGCTGGCGGGGTCATGTCGATCATGATCTGGCCTTCGAAATCGCCTATAAAATCAATGATGGAACCGATCCCCATGGTGGTGAAGGCCACGGGAAGAAAAAAAAGCTGGCCTTTAACGATCTCTATCCGGGTGATATTGGAAAGGATGAGCACAACAGTGTCCACGATGGTCTTCACGATCTCTGTGTTGATGTTCTCCGTGTGAACGGTCCGGGCGGAGGACGGACTGCCGCTCTTGCGGGAAAGGGCTTCTTCTACGGCTTTCAGCACGTTCTGCTCTTTAATGGGTTTATCCAGTATGTTC
>JAQTRT010000041.1 GCA_028711675.1 bacterium
ACAAAAGAAAGAAAAAGCAGCCTGATCCTCGGCCACAGGGGGGCCATGGGAATAGCTCCTGAGAACACGATCATCAGCTTCCAGACAGCCCTGGACCAGAAGGTTGATATCATTGAACTGGACGTCCATCTGTCGCGTGACAAAAAGCTGGTCGTCATACATGACGAAAAAGTGGACCGGACAACGGACGGAACTGGTTTAGTCCGGGATATGACATCAAGGCAGATCAAAAAGCTCGATGCCGGCATTAAATTCTCTAAAAAGTTCAGGAACGCCAGGGTCCCTTTTCTCGAAGAGGTCATGGAACTGCTCAAAGGCAATTCCGTTAGGTTGAACATTGAACTGAAGAACGGTCCGGTCTTTTATCCGGGGATCGAGGAAAAGATCAGCCGGATGATAGATCAATATAATTCCTATGACAGGACAATCGTCTCCTCTTTTGATCATCTGTCCCTGAAAAGGCTGAAAGAACTGAACAACCGGATTCCTACGGCCATCCTCTACGGAAACAATCTTCTGAACTTTAAAAAATACGTCCGGGAATTACGGGTCTCTGCCGTACATCCGCATTATTTCTGGGTCACTCCCGGTCTCATCAGACAGATGCACGGCATGAACATTGCCGTGAACACCTGGATCATCAATACAGAAAAGGATTTCATACGGTTCTCCCGGATGGGAGTTGACGCCATTGGCACGAATTTTCCCGGTTCATTCGCTCATTTCAGGGATAAAAAAGCATAAAAAAAAATTCGTCAGAGGCTGCGGACCGGGAAGGGGGGCTTGATCTTTTCCATACGGCACATGGGACAGAGCTGCCGGGACAAAAGATCACAGATCGTTTTTCATCAAGAAGATCCATCTCATCCATAAGTTCGGGGGAATTGAACATGACAAAAAAAACAAGATATACGGATATATTTTACATCACGCTTTTTTATACAGCCGGGATCCTTTTTCAAATCATGTTCCCGCTCTCCTTGATCCTGATCCTGTGCCTCTGTGTCCTCCTGACCGCACTTTCCGTTTTTCTTGGTCTGAAGCTTCGTATCATGAAGTTCTTTTTCCTGATACCGTTCTGCCTGGGTCTTCTCAATACCGTCCTGGCCCAGAAGAATTATTTTCACCCTCCCCTCTCCTGTTTTTATGACAAGCCCGATATCATAACCGGTAAGGTCATGCAGGACCCGGTCATGGCAAAGAACAATATTAAACTCCTCTTTCGTGTGACAGCTGTGGGAAAAATAAAAACAAGCGGTACGATCAGACTGTTCCTTCCGCTCCGGGTTCAAGCGGAAAAAAACGATATCCTTAAATTTCAAGGCGTGGTCCAAATAGCACAGGGCGCGGCTAATTTCGGCGAGATCGATTACGGCTTGTATTACCGGCGTTTCAATCTGGATGGTTATTCCGTGGTTAAACGGATGGATCAGATCCATTTTATCCGGCATCCTCGTCTCCACACCCTTCCTTTACTGGCTTCCTGGGTAAAAAAAGACATAATGAGATACATAAAAGAATCTTATTATCCCGTAGCCGGGAATTTCCTGCAGGCCCTGCTCCTCGGTATCAGAGCTGACCTGCCTTTACCGGTTCAAAATATCTTTATCCGTACCGGTACCATCCATATTCTCTCTATCTCAGGTCTTCATATCGGCATCATTATGATCATCTGTCTCACCTTTCTTCTCTCCGCCGGTGTCCGGAGACAATCCGCTTATTTCCTCACTCTCCTCATGGTCCTTTTTTACAATTGTATCGTGGGCTATCAGGAACCCATTGCCCGTTCGACCATCATGTTCGCTGTCCTCATCCTCTCCGCCTGGCTTGACCGTGACCAGAATTATTTAAACGCCCTGGCCCTGGCGGGCCTGATCATCCTTATTATCAATCCCACGGCTGTAAGAAGCATCTCCTTTCAACTCTCCTTTTTAGCCACACTGAGCATGATCCTGTTCACGGACCCTATCCGGGACCTGGTTAAAACACGCCATCCCGCCCTCCGGTACATCTGGGCCAGCCTGTCCGTATCCTTCTCCTCCCAGGTCCTGGTCCTGCCTGTTCTGCTCTATCATTTCCAGCAATTCCAGTATATTCTTTTTTTAGCCAACATCCTGGCCGTGCCCCTGACCACTCTCATCATGTCCCTCACGGCGTTCTCGTATCTCCTTTACCATATTTTCCCTTTTCTCTCAATGCTTTTCAGCCAGACATCCAATTTTTTCATAATCCTGATGTTTCATCTGCTGAAATTCCTGAGCCGTGTCCCGCCTCTTACTCTGGACAACGCGGGATTTCCTCTCCTGGTCATTTATCTTCTCCTGATCCTTCTTTTATTCCACAAGCTCCTGTTCCGGATAAAAATACCTGTTAAGAAAGCTTACCGGTACGGTTTGATCGTTCTCCTGGTAGTATGGGGTTCCCTGCTTATTTTCCAGAAACAGTTCACCCTTTCCGGAAAAGAGGAGCTTGAAATAATATTCTTCAATTTAAAAGGGCGCAGCATCTTCATAAAAACACCGCACCGGAAATATATCCTGATCGATTCAGGTACCGCACAGGACAGCGAACGCCATATCATTCCCTTTTTACGGAAGAACGGCATATCCCGGCTCCATTATTTTTTCCTGACTAATTTCTCCCGGAAACGGAGCGAAGGATTCTTCCCTTTACAGGACAAGGTCGGGATAGATCACTTCATGGATAACGGTTACATCACTCCTTATCTCCGCCAGGAACGGTGTCTTGACCTCATCACCCAGAAAAGGATCCCCTACAACATCATCCGCTGCCGTGAGCACCTGGTCATTGACGGCGTTCACTTTTACCTGTTCAATCCTCCGGCCCGGTATTTACAGGGTTTTGCAGGCCCTGAAGCGGACATGTTCAACAATTCCCTGGTCATTAAGATGAAATATAAAAACCTTGATATTTTATTCTGTTCCGATATCTTAAAACAATCCGTCCGGTTCTTAAGCACCGTGCATGGTTCCGGCCTTGCATCGGACATTATCAATCTGCCGGACTTCAACCACGAGAATTATTACATTTCCAGCCTGATGGAATGCTGTAAGAGCCGTCTGGCCGTTGTCAATAAGGTTTTCGGGCCATGGGAGAAACAGGATAAAAAATTTTACAGGCATGTTATGAACACATATAAGATAAAACCTTATTTCACGGAAGAAACAGGTGCCGTACGGATCACGGTTCAGGACAAGATCAAGATCGAGACCAGCCGGAATTAAAAATGGATTTAAACCAGATCAAGGAAATTTACACTTCCCGCACCAGGCTGCCTTTGTTCCTGAAAGAACATTCCCTGTATCTGAAAAAACGGCAGGGCCAGAATTTTCTTTTTGACAGGAACGTCATCGACAAGATCGTTCAGACCGTTCCCTTTGGTTCTGATGATATCCTGGAAATAGGCCCTGGTGTGGGGCATATCACGCTTTTTTATTCTCACCGGAAAGGAAAAAAGACGCTTATTGAGATCGACAAAGGATTCTGCCGTGTGCTGGAGGAGATCTTCCGGGGCAACCCTGATCTTCACATCATCCACGCCGATGTTCTCAAATACGATCTCATGTCAGGCCTGGAGGAAGAGAAAAAATACCTGGTCTTTTCCAATTTACCATACAACTGCGCATCCCAGATCCTCCTGAAGCTCATCTCCTTTTATCCGCAGATCAGGGAAGTATACTGCATGCTGCCGGATATTTTCATGGAAAAACTCACGGCACCGGATAATTGTTTCAGGAATAAATTAGGGGTCTGGCTGAACCTTTATTTCAGGGTGGAAAAGCTTTTCCCTGTCAGAAAGAACTCCTTTTTCCCTGAACCGGAGATCAATTCGGTTTTCATAAAATTAATCCCTTGTGAGACCTATCTGAAGAACATCAGGGACCTGTCCCGGCTGAAAAACATGATCCCGTTGTTATTCTCCCAAAAGCGGAAGATACTGAAATCCATCCTCCAAGACTCGAAAAACAGCAGCCAGCTGGCATCCTTTTTCCCCAAACGGATCGATGAGCTGAGCCTGGAAGAGATTGTACACATTATTAATCTTCTCTAACGGTCAGCCTCCGTATACAGAAGGATGTAATATTCCCGTATCATTTCCGGAAGATCAGACAGAGCAGGAAGGTCAGAAGAAGGCTCACCAAGACCGATGTGGCCGAAGGAAAGTAAAAGGTAAAATTCCCTTTTTTAAAATAAATATCGCCGGGCAGCCGGCCGATCCATTTTATTCCCGGAAAAAAACGACAATTACTCCGATGATGAGCAGAAGTGATCCTATGACGATCAATATTTTACCAAAATAATTCATCTACAGCAATCCCAACTGCTGGTCATAACGATCATCGATCTTAAGATGGCTGTAGGCCATCTTGGTGGCCTTGCGTCCGCGTGAAGTACGCTGGATAAAACCGGCCTGGATGAGGAACGGCTCGTACAGATCTTCAAGCGTCTCAACATCCTCTCCCAGGGAGACGGCCAGGGTATCGATGCCGACAGGCCCTCCGCTGAATTTATGGATAATGGTCTCCAGGAGTTTGCGGTCCATGATATCCAGACCGCACTCATCGACCTCCAGCTTTTCCAAAGAATGAACGGTAATATCATGTTCGATCTTTCCCGTACCCTTGACCTGGGCATAATCCCTGATGCGCCGCACCAGACGGTTGGCGATACGGGGAGTACCCCGGCTCCGCCTGGCCAACTCACTGACGCTGGGATCATCGATCCCGATGTTCAGAAGGCCGGCCGTCCTTTCCACGATCCTGGCCAGTTCCTGTTCCTGGTAAAAATCGATCCTCTGCGTAATACCGAAACGGGAACGGAGAGGCGACGTGAGAAGACCCGCCCTTGTTGTAGCCCCGATCAGCGTGAACGGCTGGAGATTGATCTTGACGGAACGGGCCGAGGGTCCCTGACCTATGATGATATCGATCTTATAATCCTCCATAGCCGGATAAAGGATCTCTTCCACGGCAGGGTGGAGTCTGTGTATCTCATCGATGAACAGCACATCGAACGGAGATAGATTCGTCAGCAGAGCAGCCAGATCCCCGGCTTTTTCAATGGCAGGACCAGAAGTACTTTTAATGCCGGCGTTCAGCTCATTGGCAATAATATGGGCCAGGGTTGTCTTACCCAGTCCGGGCGGCCCGAAAAAAAGAAGATGGTCCAAAGCTTCCTTCCTTTTTTTACAGGCCTGGATAAAAACAGACAGGTTCTCCTTTAATTTTTCCTGCCCGATGAAGTCTTTCAGGTATTTGGGTCTTAGATTTAATTCTTCTTTGTCTTCGGAGAGGAAGACGGGATTGGTTATATTCTTTTTCATGGCGTTTACAAATGACCGTATTAAGGTATAAGAGACGGGGAACCGATCTTTTCAACTGTTATAGTATTCCGTAATGATCGTGATGATCTCTTCGCTGGACGATGCGTTCTTTATCTTTTCCTTGATACCCGGAGGCGTGATCAGCCTGGCGATCTCAGATAAAGCTTCCACATGCGGGCCGGCGGAATGAGGCGGGGCCAGCAGTAAAAAGAGGATATGGACATATTTCCCGTCAATGGAGGTGAAATCCACTCCTTCCCTGGACACGCCGATGGCCAGTGTCAGCTTGCTGACAGCCGCGGTCTTGGCATGAGGGACACCGATCCCCTTGCCGATCCCTGTGCTTCCTTTGGCTTCTCTCTTCAAAACATCATTGATCACCTGGCTCTTGTCGGATATCTTCTTATTCTTAAAGAGAAGCTCGGTAAGTTCCTGGATGCTGCCCAGCTTGTCCAGGGACTGGATATCGGTCTTGATGCAATTTTTATCCAGGATTTCGAGCAAACTCATATAATTATATCTCCTTTATAAATTCTGGTACAGCATGGTGATCATTTCCCTGTTATTAGCCACCACGACAGGGATCTTGGATTCACGAAGAAGCCTCTCCATTTCATCGTAGGCGATATCCTTGAGGCTGATGATCTTATTCAGTTCACCGATCACAACAAGATCAACGTGGTTCTCTTCGGCGAAATTGATGATCTCGCGATGGACGACCCCTTTCCGGATGAACTTGACAACAGGAATATTCTTCTTCATGGCCGTGGACTCGAACTGCGTCAAATAACTTAACGCATCGTTCTCCATGTCCTGTTCATAACCCGCTTTCTCTTCTGTGATGAAGATATTTGCTTTCAGCAGTTCATCCAGTGATTTCTCATTAATGACAAAAATCCCGATCAATTCAGCTTTCAGCAGACTGGCCAGGTAAATAGCATAGAGCGAAGCGTAATAAGAATGTTCTGAGCCGGTGATGCCGACCAGGATTTTCTCGATCTTGTTCATGTTTTATTGTAACCTATTTCTTTTTCTTTTCAAGCCTTTTTTTGATCAGTTTCATGAGAAAAAAAGATTCCCTCTCAGCTTCTTCCAGGCGGTCCTCTATATATTTTATGGTCTCAACATAATCCGGTATGGCGATCTTCTCCAGCGCGTTCACTTTACGGATGGTCTTTTTCACCTCTTCCGCCAGACGGATCAGTGAGATTTTCAACTCGGCAAGGTTTCCCAGCAGCTTGAGGACCTGTTTGAAATTCTTCAGGGTTTCGTCGATCCAGAAATTATTGCCGATCAAACTGTAATGAAGAGGGTTTTCCGTATAATTCACCCTGATGACGGGGAGCGTAACCCCCATCACCCTCCTCTGTGCGATGATGATGTCCGTGTCGATGCGGATAGCCCTGGCCAGAAAAGTGATCTCTTTCCTGCCGGTGCTCTGGATGGCGGAGGCCAGGGATTGAAAAGCATCCTTCAAGAGGTGTTCCAGATCCTTTTGCATACTTTTCAGGGTATCAATAATCCCCATGAGTTCCACGATCAGAATGCTTCTCTTCTGATCAAGCAGTTCATAACCTTCCCGTGAAAAGGCCAGGTCCTGCTTCAGTTTAATATAATTGGTCTTGGTAGGGGCTATTTCATAACGGGCCATGATCAACCTGCATAATATTTCTTCAGTTCTTCTTCCGATACCCTGTGCAGCTCGTCCCGCGGAAGGATACTCAACACCTGCCAGCCCAGGTCCAAAGTCTCTTCAATGGACCTGTCCTCGTTCTCGCTTTGCGTGATATATTTCTTCTCAAAAGACTCGCCGAATTCCAGGTACCTTTTATCAATAGGGGTCAATTCCTCTTCTCCGATGATGGAGGCCAGGGCCCGCACGTCCTTAACGCGTGAATAACCGGCGAACAACTGGCTGGCCAGATGCGGATGGTCCGCCCGGGTCAGTCCTTCGCCGATCCCATCCTTCATCAACCGGGAAAGAGAGGGCAATCCTGCCACCGGCGCATAGATCCCCCTGTTGAACATATCACGCTCCAGAACGATCTGTCCTTCCGTGATATAACCGGTCAGATCAGGGATGGGATGGGAAATGTCGTCATTGGGCATGGTCAGGATCGGCAGCTGGGTAATGGAACCTTTGTTCTCCTTTACCATGCCGGCCCTTTCATAGATACTGGCCAGGTCGCTGTAAAGATAACCGGGATATGCTTTCCGGCCCGGAATCTCTCCTCTGAGGGTTGATATCTCCCGCAGGGCTTCGCAGTAATTGGACATATCGATTAAAATGACCAGGACATGCATCTGCAGCTCATAGGCCAGGTATTCAGCAAAGGTAAGGGCGCACCTGGGAGTAATGAGCCTTTCTATGGAAGGATCATTGGCCAGGGAAAGGAACATGGTTACTTTTTCCAGCACTCCGCTCTGTTCAAAGTTCTTTATGAAATAATTCGCGACATCGTTCTTCACTCCCATGGCAGCGAAGATAATGGTAAAATCGACATCCTCACCGATGATCTTGGCCTGTCTCGTGATCTGTGCAGCAAGTTTATTATGGGGCAGTCCGTTACCGGAAAAAATAGGGAGCTTCTGACCCCGGATCAGCGTGTTCATTCCGTCAATGGAGGATATCCCTGTCTGGATGAACTTCCTGGGATATGTCCGCGATACGGGATTGATGGGGAGACCGTTCACGTCCATGTACTGTTTGGTGATGGGCTGTGTTCCGCCGTCAAGCGGTTCTCCAAGCCCGTTAAAGATCCGGCCTACCATGTTCCTGGATACAGGCAGCATGAGCGGATTGTTCTTGAACTTAACCCGGGTATTGTTCAGATCCAGGCCTGTGGTCCCTTCGAACACCTGGACCACAACGGTCTTGTCCGAAGTATCCAGGACCTGGCCGGACCGTATATTCCCGTTCGCGTCCTCTATTTCCACGTATTCATTGAAACCAACGGGATGGGTCTTTTCAATGAAGATCAAAGGTCCGTTGATCTGGGTTACACCGCGGTATTCCCGTCCGTCATCATGAAGATTATAATCCATAACCGTCCTCTAAGCTTAAATGCTCGATCTTTGCGATCAGCTTATCGTATTGAGCCAGATCATCGTTCGAATAAGAATATTTCATTTTATAGATCTCGTGATATACATCCAGGCTCTTTATCTGAAGAAGCGTATATTTCCCTTTGAGGAATTCCGCCCCTTTTTTATAGAACAAATAAATGATCTTCATCATCCTGAATTGCCGTTTGGTGGTGCAGTAGGAATCGATCTTGTCATATGCGCTCTGCTGAAGAAATGCGTTCTTGAACATGGAGCAGATCTCGACCACGAATTTCTGCGTATCCGGCAGAGCGTCAGGCCCTACCAGCTTGATCACCTGCTGAAGTTTTACTTCCTGCTGGAGCAGGACCATCAGGGCATTTCGGTATTCGAACCAGATGGGATCCACGTTCTTTTCCCACCATTCCGCAAGGGTCTCCAGGTATTCGCTGTATGATTCAAGCCAGGAGATGGCGGGATAATGTCTTTCATTGGCCAGCTTTCTGTCCAGAGCCCAGAAAGTCCTGATATATCTTTTTGTATGCTGGGTAACGGGTTCGGAAAAATCACCGCCGGGAGGGGAGACAGCGCCAATGATACTGATCGATCCTTCATTTCCGGCAAAGGTCCTGAATTTACCCGCCCGTTCATAAAACTCAGCGAGCTTGGTCGGCATATAAGCAGGGAAACCTTCTTCAGCCGGCATTTCCTCCATACGTCCCGACAATTCACGCAGGGCCTCTGCCCAACGCGATGTGGAATCAGCCATGATAGCCACATCATATCCCATGTCACGATAATATTCCGCGATCGTAACACCGGTATAGATACTGGCTTCCCTGGCAGCCACAGGCATATTGGATGTATTGGCTATCAAAATGGTCCGTTCCATCAGAGGCTTGCCGGAATTAGGATCGATGAGTTCCGGAAAACTTAACAGAACATCGGTCATCTCATTGCCGCGTTCTCCGCAGCCGATATAAACAATGATATCGGCATTGCTGTACTTGGCCAGCTGGTGCTGTACCATGGTCTTGCCTGTGCCGAATCCCCCGGGTATGCAGCACACTCCGCCTTTGGCTATAGGGAAGAGGGTATCCAGAACTCTTTGCCCGGTAATGAGCGGTTCCGTGGCAAACACCCTCTGTTCCACTTTACGGGGTATCCGGATAGGCCACTTCTGGTACATCCTGATATCCTGGATGCCTTCACCGGTATCCACACGGCAGATGACATCCTCAATGGTATGATCGCCCTGCCTGATCTCTTCAACAACACCCTGGATCCCGACAGGGACCAGGACCTTGTGATCGATCAATGACGTCTCTTTCACGATACCGATGATATTGCCTTCTCTGACCTTGTCCCCTTTTTTAACAACAGGCTGAAAGGACCATTTTTTATCCCTGCTCAGGGAAGGGGGCTGGACCCCTCTTTTAATATAAACCTGGTTAATTTTCCTGATCTCCTCCAGGGGCCTCTGGATCCCGTCATAAATATTCCCCAGGAGTCCGGGCCCCAGTTCCACGGAAAGAGGCATGCCCGTTCCGTAGATATTGTCCCCGGGCTTGATCAGTGTTGTATCTTCATAGACCTGAATGGTGAACTGTTCATTTTCAATCTTGACGATCTCGCCGATGAGATGTTCTTCCCCCACTTCGGCTATATCCAGCATCTTAACCGCATCCTTCATCTCGCCCAGAACCACCGGCCCGTTCACGCGTTTCACGCATCCAATGATCTTCTTCGTCTCTTTCATCTCTTACTCTTCCTCTTGAAAAAGCTCTTTATATATAGCATAAGCCATCTCGTTTTTGAGACGGCTCATCTTGGCTTTCAGGGTGTTGTTATAGATCAGATTCTTGTTCTTGATCAAGCCCATTACACCGTTCTTGATCTTACTGTCAAACTTGATGGACTCCCGGCTGAACCTGACATGATGATGCTGGAACAGTTCTTCCACTTCTTTGATAAAAGCATCGGTGAACAAAGGCTCATCGGTCCGGCTGAAGCACAACTCGATCTCCTTATCATGCAGAACTTCTATGATCTCCTGGATCAGTTTCTTCAACAGGTCCGGATAACGTTTGTCCTGGCTGACCTTCTCGACGGACTGGTTGATCTTGTCAAAGACCCGGGTTATGTTCTCTTCCTGTTTTTTTAATTTGATGCGCTTTAGTTCCAGTTTTAAATTAGAGAAAAAGCCTTTCTTGATCTTTTCCGCTTTCCGCGAGGCATCATCGAGAATGCGCCGTTTTCTGATCTGTTTGTCCCGTTCGATCTGCTTTTCCTTATTGGCCTTGTATTCTTCCGCCTCCCGCAGTATCTTGTTTATCTCGGTCTGCGCATCCTGGCTCAGCTCTTCCAGCAGGTTATTGATATTCCCGTATTTTTCCATTTGTCCTACTTTTAAATCTTGATCCCGATCGAACTCCGGATGATCTCCTCAATGGATTTCCGGTCTGCCAAAGGGCCTTTCCGGTCCGGTATCTCTATGATGAGAGGGAATTTAGAGGTGAAGATTAATTGATCTATCGTGGCCTTGATGAGCGCGGCTATCCTTTCCGTGATCAGGAGGATGCCGATATCATTTCTCGCAAAGACCTTCTGAACGGTCTCTTCCGCTTCATCCTTTGTTCTTACGATCCGGCCTTCAACACCGACCAGGGAAAAACCAAGGACAGTGTCTTCATCACCTATCGAATAATATTTCATGATATTATCCCAGTTTACTGAGGATCATGATGGCAATGATAACCCCGTAAATGGCGATACCTTCCGCAAGGGCAACAAAGATCAAAGCCCGGCCGAACAGGTCCGGTTTTTCACCGATAGCACCGATCGCGGCAGCTCCCACATAAGCCACGGCGATACCTGCGCCGATGGAACCCATACCCACGACCGCAGCTGCAGCGATGAATCCCCAGGTTACCACTTTATCCGACACAGCGCTGACCCCGCTTCCTGTTACTGTTTCCACGGCAGCGAACGCCCTGAACGTATACATTAACAGAAAAAAGGCTATCAGTGCGACTGTCACGATGATTGATATCCTGAACTGCTTAATAAATTTTCCTTTTGTATCACTCATGGTATAACCTCCAATTCGTTTACTCCGATCAACAGATCGATTAATACCCGTCTGACTGGGCGCGCCGCATATCCTTCTTATACAGGTCATCATAAAAGAATCCACGGTTGCGGAGTTCGTCTTTTTTAGCCTGGGGGAAAGGAAGATGGCGCCAAAAAATCTCCCGGACCGTCCTGTGCAGTTTCTGGGTACCGCCCCATTCCTGCATGATCCAGATAATATAATCCTTTACAAATTCCTCTTTTATATTCCCTTTCAGTTTATTCCCTGAAAAATATTCGTAATATTTACCCGTGAGGCCCTCTTCCATCCAGCGGTACGCGGCTTTCTCCTTGGCCACCTGCCAGCGCAGATCACCGACTGCATACAGCAGGGCCAGCAGAGGACTTTTTGTATAAAGAGGAATGGCCAGACGGCCGCGGCTGGTAGCTCTCTGGGCCACATCAAACGGTTCCCAGCAGATCCCCTTTTCCCCGTAAGCCGGAACGATGATGATATACGGAACGATCTTGTTCACCTGCTGCTTGAATTCCCTGTCAAAGACGCCGACGTCCCGTTTCTCTACCTCTCTGATGATCTTGATCATATTATCTTTGGTATTGATTTCATCCATCCCGTGCGGCGCATAATCACTGATCAGGATGGGGAAATGGTTTCCCCGGGGGCCTACGCACATTTTGATCATCTGCCGGACCGAGTTGAATTCATCCGTGATCATCTTGGAATCGACCTGGGATGATCCATCGCCCATCCGGCCTTTTAATTCATTGATTTCCGCATCCGCGTTCTGAAGCTCCCGCAGAGCGCTCATCATGGACTGGTCCGCATTCTTCAGTTTTCTCAAGTCATCGGCGATCCGGGTCATCAGTTCTTTCTGCTGAGGATTGTATATATCCGGGATATTATCATACTGAAGAAGGGGGGAATGGCTGAGCAGTATATTGATCTCACCGGCCAGGCTCTTTTCGATCAAGGTCCTTTCATCCGCGCTGCTCTTCAGCATGTTCAACGATGCGTTCCGTGTGTCTGTTTTCCTGTCGACCTTGTCCCGGATCACATCGGAATCCCCTTTCTTTTTCGCCGCCACCTCGTCTATAAGACTGGCTTTCACCCGGCCCTGGGAAACGATGCGGATCCATTCGTCCAGATAATAAAAAGGATATTCCTGCTGCCCGGTGCTCCAGGGGATGCTCTTGATCAGCTTCTGCTGGTCCGGCTGCAGAAGGTTCATGTCCACAATCCCGTAACGGATACAGGTCATTTTTTCTGCGGATGAGTTGATATTGATCTTCAGGACAAGGTTCTGGAGGAAATTCCAGTAGGTTGCGATCAGCTTCTGACGAAACAGGGTGCGGTCATCCTTCAGCGATGCATTGATGGCCCTGTCCAGCTGATAAACAAGTTTATCGACATACTCTCCTGTTTCACCGGAAATGACCTTTTTTAAAAAATCGCTTGTGACCTGTATCTTGGGAGCAGGGCCTTCCTCTTCTTTTATTTTAACGTCTTTGAGTTCACCTAAACCCTCGGTTAAATCCTTATCAACGTCATCCAGCAAACTGATCAGTTCATTATCCATTTGTCCGTTACTCATAGTTCACACCTTGGTATCTAATACTATCTTTTTTATTTATATCGTCAAGTATTTAATGACCCGTATCCGGTTAAAACCGTAAAAATCAGTGAAAAAATGTTGAAATGGCAGAAATTCCTCCGGGATAAAGGGAATATTCTCTATTCCGCTTTTCCTCTTTCACGGAACAGGATGAGTTAAGGATACCCGGGATTTTTCCCGGAACAGAAATTATTTATTAAATAAAATTTTAAAGAAACAAGGGCACCGGGACGATAAATAAGATAAGAGAAGAACATGGTATTCACTATAGAAATATTAAAAAACGAAAAACAATTCATTGCGAAATGCAAGGAACTGAACGTTTACAGCTATGGAAACTCTTCGGACAAGGCTGTCCAGAGGCTGAAAAAGGTGATTTCGTTTTATATCCAATCCGCCTCAGAATATCTTAATCTGGATAATGCCGAGATAAAGAAAGAATACACCAGTCTTGAGAATAAAGAGATCAACTGACTAACCGGCCCACCTTCTGGGTTCAAACAACCTTTTGAACAGATCAATGGCTTCGATATCCGTTAAAGTCGCAAGATAATCAATGATTACCACGTCCTTTTTTTCATTCTTATCCTCGACAGAACACAGGGACTGTACGGGGATATCCGGATCTTTCATAAAATAACTGTATAGTTCGGAAAGGATTTTAGACGCTTTCCGGGATTCACTGTTGATCTCCGGCATCACATAAACTTTCTGAAAGAGAAAATTCCTCAGTTTTTCCGTCTCATGCAGGATTTTTTCACCCATACGGATATGGGAGCCCTTCTCGCTGTTGGCGACGATATCATACACCATAATGGATATTCTCTGGGAGTTTCTTGCCCCGAACAGCCTGACACAGGAACGGGGCAGGTCTGTTGTCTTGATCACATGCGAACGCAGAGCATCATCAATATCATGGTTGATGTATGCGATTGAATCCGAAACCCTTACGATCTCACCCTCGATGGTCTCCGGACAATCGGGGTACCCGAAAGGGAGAAGCCTCTTTCCGCCTTTGGAATGTTTTAAAATACCGTCACGGACTTCATAGGAAAGGTTCAATCCTCCCGGTTTTTCCAGTTTATCCACAACACGCAGGCTCTGGATCGAATGATGAAATCCGAAAGGGGACAGTTTATTCAAGATAAATTCACCGATATGCCCGAAAGGCGTATGGCCCAGATCATGTCCCAGGGCAATGGCTTCTGTCAGGTCCCGGTTCACATTTAAAGCACGGGCAATGGTCGTAGCGATCTGGGTCACTTCCAGGGTATGGGTCAGCCTGGTCCTCAGAAGGTCATTGATGGGCGCCAGGAAGACCTGGGTTTTGTGTTTCAGCCTCCTGAAATATTTGGAGTGTATGATACGGTCCCGGTCCTGGCTGAAGATGGTCCTTACATCACACAGATTATCCTTATGGAGACGGCCTTTGGACCTTTTACTGATCGTGGCGAAAGAGGATAAATTCTTCTCTTCTCCGCTCTCAAGTGATTTACGGATATGGGAGAGATGGTATTGGCTTAAAATACTGTTCATCATTTAAATAATGTTTCTCATTATCCTGATCTGCGGATGGGATAGGGTCCCCGTCCTTATTTTTTAATGATGCTCTGATAAAAGGTAACGAACCGGTTTAAATGGATGTTCAATATGTCTATGCCCTTGACATTATTATCCAGGATAAAGAAACGCATAGGCCAGGTCTCTGTCAGATACTGTTCACCGCGTGCGTCCAGAAGAGTCTCAATATCATCATC
>JAQTRT010000297.1 GCA_028711675.1 bacterium
GGTGAACGAGGCGCACCGCGACGGTTTCGGCCTGGACGGCCAGACCAACCGCAACTTTTTCGAATACAGGAACATCACTACACAGGCGAACGGCGATTACGACAGCAACAACGACGGCCAGCTGGACAGCACCGCGCTTTTCAAGATCAGCGGCAACAACAGCCTGGATCTGAAGAACAAGATCAATCTCCAGGGCACTATTACCCTGGACCCCAATAAACAGAACGCGGCTCCGGTCCAGATCAATTATTTCCCCACGGACACGGTCGAGGACGTCATCAACAGGATCAACCAGGCCGGTACAGAGGTCGTTGCTTACCTTGACCACAAGGGAAGCCTGGCCCTGAAAGCCACTTTGGTCCATGACGAGAACAACAAACATTTCATCATCCGGCATGTGGAGGACAGCGGCGATTTTCTCGTGAATTACAGCGGACTGCTGAGGGCAAGCGGCACAGCCGGAGCGTATGACTGGAAAGCCACGGGCGCCATTGCCAGGCTTCAGTCCCAGCCGGGTAACATCAGCCTTTCCCCGCTCTACGATGTTTCATCCTGGGTGAAACTGGAACAGGCCATTAAAGATGACGTGAACAAGATCGCGGCAGCCGGCGGTACGGATTACAGGGGCGGAAACGACCCGGATACCATTACGGGAATGGGCGACGGCAGCGTGGCCCTGAACATCGCCAATATAAGGTACAAGAAAGCCATGATCGGCGAGCATGCCACGTTCGATGATTATTACACGGCCCTCATCTCCGAAACAGGCGCCCTGGGCGAACAGGCCAAGCTGGAGTTTGAGACCACGGAGAAACTGGCGGGTAACCTGGAAAATTTAAGGAAATCGATCAACGGCGTTAACATGGACGAGGAAATGGCAAACATGGTGACGTTCCAGCACGGATATAACGCATCGGCCAGGTTTATCAGCGTGATCGATAAGATGCTGGAGACCATCATCACGCGCATGGGAGTGTAAAGTAGTCTAGGAGTCTAAAAGTCTAAGAGTCTAAGAGTTAGGAAAGAAAGAAGAATAGAGGTAAAAAGCAGCGGTGCACCTTCAGGTGTGCCGGATTACGGAGGAAATGTATGATCAGAGTAACGCATAATATGATGAAGAACGATGTGGTCCATAACCTGGACGTTCACCAGAGAAAGCTGGATGAGCTCTCCAATAACCTTTCCACAGGGAAAAAGGTGCGCGTTCCGGAAGAGAATCCCGTGGCTGCCACGCATGCCATGCTTTACCGGACCAGGATCAACGAGATACAGCAGTTCATGAAGAATATCGAAGAAGGCCAGTCCCGCCTGAATATCGCCGAAGGCTCGATCAAGAGCGTAACGGACATCTTTCACAGGCTGGAAGAACTGGCCGTGGAATCGGGTAACGGCACATATACCAGGGACGACAGGGCCAAGGTGGCTGTTGAAGTGGACGAGCTCCTGAAAGAACTCGTCGAGGTCGGCAACGCCAAGTTCAAGGGCGAGTCCGTGTTCGCCGGTTTTCAGGTGAACAAGAACGCGTTCGAGGTCCAGAAAGCCCGGCCGCAATTTGCGGACAGGGAAGTGATCATGAAAGTGACCTATAACGGCGACGTCGGCAAGATGAACCGCGAGATAGAACAGCAGGAGTACAGCCCCATCAACCTGGCGGGCAATAACGTTTTCTGGGCTACGGAAGACGCCGTGGTAGGGTCCGTGGACGTGAGTAATTACACGGCTGACAAGAACTATAAAATGAACATCGACGGCAAGGTGGTCCAGATCAACAGCGGCGACAATATCAATGCCATCATGGAGAAGATCAATAACGCGAACGTGCCGGTCCGCGCTTCGCTTTCCAACAACCAGTTCGTGCTGAAGACCACCACGCCCAAGGAGCTGTGGCTCGAGGATATCGAAGGCGGTAACCTGCTTCAGCAGCTCGGGCTCAAAGACGTCTTTTACCAGAAACCCAATGAAACATCGCAGAACGCCAGCCGGGTCGGCATGAGCATATTCGACGTGGTGATCAAGTTCAGGAACGATCTGTGGCAGGATAATGTCAAGGACATCGGCGGAACGGACCTGGGGAATATCCAAAAAAGCCTCGGGAGCATTCTGACCGGCCTGGGCGAGATCGGCGCGCGGTCCCACCGTTTTGATACCGTATTGAAGAAACTGAACATGGATGAAGTGGACATGACAGATGTCCTGGCTAAAACGGAAAATATCGATTTTACCCAGGTGGTCATGGACCTGCAGATGCTTGATTATGTCCACCGTTCGGCTCTGGCCACGGGCGCCCGTATCATGCGCCCGACCCTGATCGATTTCCTGAGATAACATCGTTCCTTAAATCAGTTATGACGGAGGTTCCAGTTGAAAAAGATTAAGACAAAACCATTTGGCGAGATAGAACTTGACGAGACCCAGGAGATTTATTTTCCCGACGGTCTCTTCGGTTTTGAACTGTGCAAGAAGTTCTATATCCTGGAGAACCCGGACAGCCCGTTCGTCTGGCTCCAGTCCAGCGAGGAGCCGGCCCTGGCCTTCGTCATGATCCATCCCATGCAGTTCAAGACAAATTACGAGCTGAAAGTGTCGGATGAAGATCTGAAAAGCATAGAGATAGCGAGCAAGAACGATATCCTTGATTTCGTCATCGTGACCATTCCCGAGGAGCCTTCCCTGATGACGGCCAATCTCCAGGGCCCCATCATCATCAACATCAAGAAGAAACTGGGCAAACAGGCTATTTCCCTGAAAGACGATTATACGGTTAAATGCAATATCCTGGAAGAGATGAAAAAGCTGGCAGCGCAGATCCCGGCAGCCAAGAAGGGAAAGTAAATGCTGGTCCTATCAAGAAAATTAAACCAAAGTATAATCATCAACGATGACGTGGAGATCATGATACTGGATACCCAGGGCGACCAGGTGAAACTGGGGATCAAAGCCCCGCGCAACGTGAAGATCTTCCGGAAGGAGATCTACGAGGAGATCCAGAAAGAGAACATCGCGGCCCTGAAGACCCCGGCCATCAAGCTTCAGGATGTGTCCAAGCTCCTGAACAAGAAGGAAGGATAGAAGAAGCTGTAAAGGTGATAAAGGCTTTAAAAGGTTATAAAGGCCGGAAAAAAGAAGCTGTTAATTCCGGTATCAGGTTGATATTATGACAAACTTAAGAAAACCGTATCAGATGTATGTGTTGAACCTGGACACGAGCCGGATCTTCTGGCTCACGACCCTGCTGATCCTTCTTCTTGTGATCAGCTTTTTCACCGGTTTCCTGGTGGGGCGGGTCAGGTCCCGTTCGGACGAGACAGAGGTCATCCGGAAGAACAGGATGGCCGTGGACCAGATCATCAACAGGATCGATAACACAAAGGAGAATGACGGCGAATACCAGTTCTACGACCTGATGACGCCGAAGAACGAGAACCGGACCGTACGGAAAGATGAGACCGAAGAGAAGAGCGCCCGGGAACCTGTCCCGGAAAGATCCCCTGAGATAAAAAAAGAACCTGCCTCCGTACCTCTCATGGATTCCAAGCCCGAGGGTGGGACAAAGGCCACCCAGTAGGACCGTTTCAGCATCCAG
>JAQTRT010000042.1:0-11027 GCA_028711675.1 bacterium
AATCCGGAAACTGGAATCCCAAAAAATCATGGCCACCGAGCAGGTAAAGATACAACATTACAATAACGGCATGGATTATTTTGAAAAAGATGATTATGACGGCGCCATCAAGGAAATGGAAGCCGTTCTGAAACTGGATCCGGGTCACAAACAAGCCCGGGAATATTTGCAGCGCTCCCTGGCGGCCAAAAAGAATCCCATGACCTATTCCAAAGAGATCATGGACCTGTACTACCAGGGCATCGATTTTTATGTTGCCGGAGATTATAAAAAAGCTATTGATGTATGGAACAGGATATTAAAGCTCGATCCTTATAACAACCTGGCCCTTAAGAACATCGCTGATGCCGAAAAGAAGCTGAAAGAACTGGAAAGGCTAAAGAAGACAAAATGAAATATAACGTACTAAAACGCATTGAAGTCGAGGCGAAATCAGACAAATTGAAGGATCTGCGCAATTTCGTCACGAAATACGGCAGGAAAATGGGGATGAACCCCAGACAGATAAACGGCCTTAAGCTGTGTATCGATGAAGCCTGCTCCAACGTCATCCGGCATGCTTATACCGGATTAAGCCAAAAAAATACCGTGGTCATAGTGGAAATGTTCAATGCCCCGCAGTACGTGGAAACCAGGGTCATTGATTACGGCAAGGATGTCACCATTGATGTCGATGCATTAGCCAAGCCGGATCTGCAGAAATACGTGGACATGGGCAAAAAAGGCGGGCTGGGCCTTTTCATGATCAAAAAGTTCATGGATGAGGTGATCCGTAAAAGGGAGAATAACGCCAATTATCTCATAATGCGCAAGTACGTGGAAAGGCCGGAAAGTTACTGGTCACGCGTCAAGAAAAACCTCCAGTGGGAGACCATGCCCATCAAGGTAAAATTCTCCATCATCTCCACCTTAACCATATCCGTACTGTTATTCACCCTGTATATATATTTCTTATATACCCAGAAAAATTCCCTGACCAGCCAGTTCCTCAACAACACCGAGAACCTGGCCAGGAAAACAGCGGATAATGCACGCTCTTATCTGCTGGGCCGCCAGGACCTGAACCTGACCCTGCTCCTTAAAGAGATCCAAAAAAGAGACAACACCATTATTTTCTCCGAAATCATCAACACGACAGATGACATCATCGCCCACACCGATCTAAAAAAGATATATAAAAAATTCGCTCCGCCCCAGGTCCAGAACAAAAAAACCGAGAACGACTTTGAAAAAGGCGATATCCTTTACAACAAGGAAAAACTGCTTTATTACAACACGCCCATCAAGGTCATGAATTTCAAAATCGGAGAGCTTCACATGGCCCTCTCCCAATCCATAATCAACCGGGAGATCGAGAATCTGCAGAGCCGGCTTACGCTTACGTTCTCCACCATATTCCTGTGGACCGTCGGTATCCTCGGTTCTTATTTCCTGGGCATGATCTTTATCCAGCCGGTCAAGGAACTGACCGAAGAAATCAAACGCGTGGGAAAAGAAGGCGTGGCCGGAAGATTGTATTTTAAAGGCAAAGGCGAACTGGCTGAAGTGGCGACTGCGTTCAATAAGATGATGGAAAGCATCAGGGTCGCTGAAGTGGAACTGACCGATAGCACACGCCTCCGGAAAGAAATGCAGCTGGCCCAGAGCATCCAGCAGACCCTTTTACCCAAGACCATACCCCAGATCGAAGGATACGACATCGGGGCGAAATATGAAGCAGCCATGGAAGTCGGCGGTGATTATTATGATTTCTTTGAAGTGGATGAGAACTCCCTGGGTATCGCCGTAGGGGACGTATCAGGAAAAGGTATCGGAGGCGCTCTCATCATGACCATGACCAGGACCGCCCTCCGGCTCGAAGCGCGGGGCGACAAGAATGCAGCCGAGGTTCTCGCCCATCTGAATGCCACCCTGAACGGCGAATTCAAGAAAGGCATGTATATCACCATGTACTATGTTGTCCTGGATTCCAAAAAAAGGACCATTAATTATTCTTCAGCAGGCCACAATCCCATGATCTTGTACCGCGGGGACACAGGACAGGTCTATAACCTGAACCCCAAAGGCTTTGCCGTCGGATTGAACCTGGGGACAACTGACGCATTCCAGAAAGCCATTAAATTTGAATCCATTAAATTAAAAAAAGGAGACCTGCTCTTTATCTATACAGACGGCATCACCGAAGCCATGAATTCCAAGCGTGAAGAATACGGTGAATACAAACTGCTCGAATGTATTAAAAAGTTCAATCACCTTCCTGCCCAGGAAATGGCGGACAAGGTTTTGTCCGAGATCAAGCTTTTCACAGGTGATTATCCTCAGAGCGACGACATCACCTTTGTTATTGTCAAGGAAAAGGCCGATGTGTCCGAGGTGGAATTCAACACAAGGATAAACCTGTTCAAGCTGATCGAAGAACAGAAACTTTCGATCAAGGAAGCCTGTGAACAACTGAATGTTTCATCGGCTAAATATTATTATCTGAAAAAATTAAAGGATAAGTTCGGTCCGGATGGGTTGAAACAGGATATTGACGAAGAACCGCGCGAGATCGAATTAATGGATATCGAGACCAGCCAAAAGATGCTTGAAGTGATCATTGAAAATCCGGTCTTCTCCATCTCCCAGCTCCAGGAGGCACTGAACACGGAAAAATACGGCCACCTAAAACTGGACACTAAGATCATCGCGCGGGAACTAAAAAAACTGAACTTGACCACTACGGAAAAGAGGGAACGGTTCGTCAAGCGTCAGATCGCCGCCATGCAAAAAGGAAAAAAATCCGTCTTCCTCAGAGGTGGGGCTAAACCTAAGATCATAACTATGGCCGAGATCGCTCCCGGGACCCAGGCAGAAAAGGCCATTCCTGCCGGACAGAGTCTTCCGGTCACGGAAGGAATAAAAGAGCAGGTCTCCTCACAGACCGAAGCACAAAAGACACCTCCTGCCCCATCCTCCTTCTTTCAAAAACTTTTTAGAAAAAAAACAACACCCTCCCAAGAACCATCCCAAACAGACGGGGCATCGAAGATAAAGAAAGAAGAAAAGACTGAAACCATAACAAGATTCGAATCCGAGACCAAGAAGCCTGAACCTGCTGCTGCCAAAAAATACGCGCAGGACCTGGATGAAGTAAAGAAGATGATGAAGGATATACCTCCGGCCAGCTTCAAACCCTCTGAGGCGGAGAAAAAACCTGCATCCGAGACCAAGAAGCCTGAACCTGCTGCTGCCAAAAAATACGCGCAGGACCTGGATGAAGTAAAGAAGATGATGAAGGACATACCTCCGGCCAGCTTCAAATCCAAAGAGCCGGAGAAAAAGCCCGAACCTGAAACAAAGGAACCGGAACCTGCTGCTCCAAAGGAAGCTGCACAAGACATGGGTGAATTGGAAGAGATGATAAGGGCCATTTCCCCGGCCAGTTTCGAGACCCAAGAACCGGAAAAGAAACCGGAGACACCCGCTCCTAAAAAATACGCGCAGGACCTGGATGAAGTAAAAAAGATGATGAAGGATATTCCTCCAGCAAGCTTCAAACCCAGTGAGCCGGAGAAAAAGCCTGTACCTGTTCAAACAGTTGAACCGAAAAAACCTTTACAGAGCACAGCAGCAGCGAAAGCAGAACCACTCCCTGTTTCTCCGAGTCCGGACCAGAAGAGCCAGGAACAGGTGACTTCTCCTGAATCCCAGCGTTCTCAGCCATCAGAAAAAAAATCCATTTTCAACAGATTATTCGGAAAATTCTTTTCAACTGAACCGGCCAGAGAAGAAAAACCTGTCAAAGACCGGGAAAAGACCAGCTCCACACCTCCTCAGATTACCGTAGAAATCAAAAAAGAACTGGCTTTACAGAAAGAGGGGGGGAAAGAAGAAACCATAAAAAAAGCCGTTGAACCTGAGGAAAAAATAAAGATCAAAAAAGAACGGAAAAAGACCGGACCGGCTATTAAAAAAGACGAACTCCCAGTTATTGAAAAAGATTCTATAAAAATAAAAAAAACAGATGAAATAAAAGAACCTCTTTCTGCGGAAAAAGCTGTAGAAACAAAAAAAAGACCGGGATCAGAGAAGAAAAAGGTGGAAATACCGGTACACACAGAAGAACAGCTCCGGATAGAAGAAGAAGCGGATTTCATGGATAACATCCCTCCACCGCCTCATTTAAGGGATAAACTGGTGCATAAATAGGGACAGGCCTGTTTATCCGCATTAAAGCATAAAAATTATTGGCCCAAAACAGTAAAAAAATTTGAAAATGTTATTTAATAATATATATTAGGGTGGTAAAGCCCTTATCCTGAAATAAGGAGGTTATCAATTCAATGGCCGATTTAAAGATAGATGTTTTACCTATGCAGGGAATTCCTGATGGCACTATAATTAAAGCAACAGGATTTATCGATACCACTACGGCACCTGATATTGAAAAAAGTATAGAACAGGTCTTTACACAAAAAAAATTCAAGATCGCCATTGATTTGTCAGGGGTTGATTTCGTCAGCAGCGCAGGATGGGGTGTTTTTGTCAGCGAGATCAGGGATATCCGCGAGAATAAAGGTGATCTTGTGCTGATCAATATGGTTCCGGATGTATATGACGTATATGAATTGATGGAATTTTCAGCTATATTAAAATCATTCGATTCCATTGATGATTGCATTAAATATTTCAAGGCTTAACACTCTTCTGATGAACAGGGGATCACATAAATGAATATAAAGGACATAATGGCTCAACTCACCAGTGAGTTAAAAAAGGATCCTCTGGAAAAAAACGCTATCGTCAATAATATCAACAGTCTGATCGCTTCCTATAATACACTGGTCAATTCCGTAAAAGCCAAGACCGAAACGCCGTTCTCATCCGAGATTGAATCATTAAAAAAAGAGATATCGGAAAGCGAAAAAAAATATAAAAAAAAGGTGATCGACCTTTACACCATCTTTGAGATCGCCCAGGATTTAAGTTCATCCCTGAACGTCGATAATTTAATCAACACCATCATCCTCACTTCCCTGGGTCATCTGCTTGTAGAGAACGGTTCGATCTTTGTTTTCAACGAAAAGACCGGAAAATTCGTCTTCAAGCAGGCGAAAGGGATCAAGACCGGGATGGAAAAGATCGAACTGGATTCCCAGGAAGAGATCATCAAGTTCACGATCAGCAAGACCAAGCCCTTTTTACGGACTGATTTTCTAACGGAAAAAAATAATGCCCAGTATCATACACTTTTCAGTAATTTGAACTGTGAACTGGTCATCCCCTTCCGGATCAAGAATAAAGTGAACGGGATCCTGTTTCTCGGCCCCAAGCCGGGCAATATTCCCTTCTCCGAATCAAACACAGAATTCCTGACCGCTCTGGGTAACTTCGCGGCCATTGCCCTGGAAAATGCTAAACTGTATACAGACCTGAACAATAAAGTACGCGACCTTTCCGCTCTCTATAATATCAGCAAAGAGATCAACAAGAGCGATGACACCAACATCGTCCTGGACCTTATGCTGGAGACCATCACAACGGGTTTTGGGGTAAAAAAATGTTCTCTGATCCTGTATGACGACTTAAAAAATCATTACCATATCGAGCGCAGCCATAACCTGGAACAGGCTGAAGCAGTCCGGTTCCTGGACATGATCCTGTCCCGCAAAATCGAGAACGCGCTGGACAAGAACGAACCGGTCTTCATCAAGGACGACCGGATCATGAAGGACCATATCTTTTTCTCCATCCCCCTTATTGCCGGGAGTAAAAAGGTCGGTCTCCTGAACATCTACCAGTTCGACGATGATATTATTATCGACGATGACATCAAGCAGATCTTTGTCATTATCGCCTCTCAGATGGCCCCGCCCATCGTTCTTACATTTTTTCTCTCTAAGCGCGAGACATACAAGGAAAATCCGTTCGATTATATATACAACGACATCGACACGCTGATCACCAAATCCAGAGAAAGCGGAATCAGCTTTATCCTGTGCCGCCTGAAGCTGATCGATAAGGAGATCGAGTTCAATAAGGTCAAATCCATTATCGAAAAGATAAAAACGATCCTCCAGCCCACGGACAGTCTCATTCATTCCAATTTCAATGAACTGCTGCTGATCTTCTCAGTCAGTACAAAAGAGGAAGTGGAGAACCTGATACGCGATTTTATCCAGAGCATGGTCCAGATCGAAAAGATCGAACCTAAGATCGCCTGTTACCCGGATGACGGTGATAATGTAAACACTTTATTAAAACAACTTTATAATAATTAAGGAGAAAAGGTGCAGTTCATGGCAACAGTGAAAAAGGAAGACTTGAAACCCGGAATGATCCTGGATATGGACGTGATCGGCACCAATAATATTATTTTAAGAAAAGGTGTCCCTTTAACCGAACGGTACATACAAATCCTGAAGAATGACTCCCTGTTCAGCATCAGAGAAGTCTTTATCACGGATACGAGCTATCATCAGATCGCGGACAAGTCCTTTGACCACCGGGAAGCCGGCGGTATCACGGAAGAAAAGGAAAAGAATCCCCTGTGGGATGACCCGAAATTTGAAAAATTCGAAAAGAACAGCTATGCCTATAACGGCGACCTCATGGATATTTCAGACACCATTAACCTGCCTGGCAGCCTGGTGGTCCGGGGCAGCCTGATCAACTGTCCGTCTGTTTTTATCGAGAACAAACTGGCTATTTTCGGGGACATCAAGAACTGCAACATCAACGTCAAGGATGAAATACTCATCCAGGGCAGCATCGAGAACACGCACAAAAAATTCTCCATAAACTGCCAGGGTTCTGTTACGGTCTTCAACAGCGCCAAAAACTGCATCATCAACGCCGAGATCATTAAAATAAACAACTTCATCGTAAACTGCGAGGTCACAGCGGATAAATACATCGAGGCGCCGTCATCCAAAGACATCGAGAACTCCAAACTTCAAGCCGGTTATAACATCATCCTGGGCTCCGTGGCCCAACAGAACGTTTTGATCATCTTCAGCCCCAACCAGCTGAAAACCATCGGAAAAATGTTCGAACTGGAAAAACAACTCAAAGAGTACGATAAGCAGATCGAACCTTTGAAGCAGACCGTACAGGTTTTCCAGATCCTGAAGGATAAATTGAACCAGCTCAACGAGGAAAAGAAGAACAAGCTCATCACAAACGTCAAGCTCATCACGGAAAAGGTCCAGAAGCGGAATTTGCTGTACCAGCAGTTTGTAACCTTGAAAGTGGAAACAAGCAAGCTGAAAGAGAAGCGGGAAAAGAATCCTATCGTGATAGAAGGCTTGATCGAGAAAGGGACCAAGGTTATGATCGACAACAGTTCTTTCGTGGTCCAGCTCAGGGCCAAAGGAGTAATCTTCTATAAAAAGAGTTTTATCATCATGGCTAAAAAAGATAAAGAATGGGGTAAACTTATCTGATGAGGTATCGCGCTTATGGAAGTTAAAGTATTATATCTGATCAAATGGATAAAGAACGAAAAACCCTTCTATCAGCTGGGCGAGATCATCCCGTCAGGTAATAATAAATATTTACCCACTCCGCCGGAGATCTTTTACAACTTGAACATCTCCCTTCAGTTCATCAAGAACAAGCACGGCTCCAATACCATCACACTCCTCTCTATGGGATTCAACGAGGAGGAACTGAACGAGATGGACCGCTTCATCAAGTTCAATAAATTTATTTCGTCCTTCAAACACCTGGCGAAACCCATCGGCAAGAAGAGCGACGGCACACCGTACAAGATCTTCATGATCGACAGCGACTTTGATTCTCTGAAAAAGATCAAACAGATCATGGTAAGCGAACATTTTGAGATCATCGGCATCGCCCGTACAGGCAAGGATGCCCTCAGGTTCCTTAAAGACAATTATAAATACATCGACATCATCACCACTGAGATCATCCTTCCCGACGAGGATGGGTATAATGTTATCGAGCAGATCAAACAGATCAGCGCCAATCTTAGGATCATCATCATAACCAGCTCCAACAAAGAACTCGACGTTAAACGGGCCATTGACCTGAAAATCAACGGATATATCATTAAACCGGTCATGCGGGAAAAGATCATTGATAATATCAGGAAGATTCTGTAAAGATCTTCCGGCCCGCTCCCTGACATTTGACCGGAAACTGCAGTCCCAAACGGATAGTATAAAACAGAAGACAAAGATAAATCAACCGGTTCATACAGAACTGACAGTTTCCGGCCAGAAAGTCCGGCAGACTGCCCCTGGCCTCCGCCGCGTTCTGTTTTTTTAAGGAGTATAGGATGCCTTACACTCTTCTCATCGCCGATGATGAAATCGGGATCCGCGAATTACTGAATGAACTGTTCAAGGATGATTATTCGGTCCGGATCGCCGAGGACGGTGAAAAGGCCATTCGTATCCTGCAACAGGAAACACCGGATGTGGCACTGATCGATATCCGTCTCCCGAAAAAAACAGGGATACAGGTCCTGCATGCCATCCAGGAATCTCAGCTTCCCACGGTCCCCATTATTATCACGGCTGACCGGGATGTGAACACCGCTATCACGGCCATGAAAACAGGGGCTTTTGATTACGTAGTCAAACCTTTTGAGAACGAAAAGATCGTCAACCTGGTGAAGAATGCCACTGAAAAGATATACCTCCAGAAAAAAGTAAAGGAATTAAGTACGGAACTGACCAGGGAATACACGTTTGATAACATTATCGGCAGCAGCAAAGAAATGCAGTCCGTCTATAAGCAGATCAAGAATGTCCTGGACAACGACGCCACGGTACTCATCAGCGGTGAGAGCGGGACAGGCAAGGAGCTCATTGCCAGGGCCGTGCATTATAACGGCAAACGGAAAGATTTTTCCTTTGTGCCCGTGGACTGCGCTTCCATCCCGGAGACCCTTATCGAGAGCGAGCTTTTCGGGTATGAGAAAGGCGCTTACACCGGCGCCATGACCAAAAAGATCGGTAAGTTCGAACTGGCCAACCACGGGACCATTTTCCTGGACGAGATCGGCAACCTGCGGCTTGATGTGCAGGCCAAGCTCCTGCGCATCATCCAGGAGAAGGAATTCAGCCGTGTGGGCGGGAATGAAAAAATCAAGGTGGATGTACGCATTATATCCGCCACCAACGCGAACCTGGAACAGCTGATCACGGAATTAAAATTCCGGGAAGACCTTTATTACCGTCTGAACGTGGTCCCCATCCTTCTGCCGCCGTTACGGGAAAGAAAAGACGACATACAAAGCCTGACCCAGTTCTTCCTGAACCGGTATAATAAAAAATATAAAAAGGAAACTAAAATGACCAAGGACTCCATGAAGCTCTTCATGGAGTTCAAATGGCCGGGAAATGTCAGGGAACTGGAGAACACCATCCAGAGACTCATCCTCACCTGTGAAGGGGATAGTATCGGACCCTCTGATCTGCCGGGTGACATGAAAGGCATGAAAAAGCCGGGGACAGGAACCTTGAACAAGGCCATGACCCTGGATGACGCGGAAAAATTCTTCATCAAGAACACGCTGATCCAGAATAATTATAATATATCAAAAACAGCCAAAGTCCTGGGTGTGACCAGGAAGACCCTGCATAATAAACTGGATAAATATCCTGAGCTGAAAAAACTGGAGCAGAAAAAAGAAGCTTCCGAATAAAGCTCTCATGGAAAAAGGATCATTTCAGATTTGAATTAACAGTGGAAAGGAAACCTTTCTCTTTTCGAAGATTCTTCAGATCCTCATCTGACAGGGAATTCTCCAACACATTACGGGGATAGAACTTAATCCCTTCCTTAAAAAAATCAAAAGCCTTCTCCCCGGCCCCGGTGAGGGAATAAAGACAGGCCAGGTTATAATATGTTTCGCCCGCATCCGCCCGGATGGATAAGGCCTTATTCAGATAATCCTCCGTTTTTTGATACTCTTTAAGTTTCAAGTAATTCACGGCGATATTATTATACAGCCTGACATCGTCATTCTTGACCTTCAACCCTTTCTCCAGCACGGCTATGGCCTGGGGATACTTTTTCTCATTATACAGGGACTGGGCCCTGGCGAGGATGCTCTCCAGGCCTTCCAGGGAGTTGATCAGGTTGTCCACATTCTTGGAACCGTCCCTTTTTTTATACTGCCTGTAGAACTCTAAAGCGGTTCCGAAATCCTTGATCAGCACATCATCGTACAAAAGCCCGAGATAATAATAAACCTGGGCCAGTGTGGGATTGTCCGGATCATAGAGAATAACCTTCATAAAATGTTCATATGCGCTGCCATACTGTTTCGTGGTAAAATAAGCCATGCCGATGATATAATGCGCTTTCACATAATACGGAACGATCTCAATGGCTTGTTTAAAACTTTCGATGGCCGTGAGATACCTGGCTTTTTTGCTCAGCTCCACGCCGTTGTTATAGAATTCAACGGCTTTTTTCAGTCTCGCATACTCCACATCCGTGGTGATATACCGTAAATTTGCGATGCTGCTGATCCATTTCTTAACCTCATCCACTTTCACCCCGCCATTCTGGATATACTTGATGTAATTTTCAATGGCTTTCCCGTTATTGTGAAGGAACTGGTCATAACAGATACCCATGTTCAGATAAGCCTGGGGAAAACGGGGGTTCTCCTGAATGGATTTTTCGTATTCCTGTATGGCCTGTGTATACATCTTGTTCTTCAGATGGACATTGCCCTTCTGGTAATATTCCATATATTTATCCTGGCCGGCCAGAAGGACCTGCAAAGGGAGGGAAAGAATCAGGACCAGAAACATGATCGCATTTTTTCTCATATTGATATTCCCTTGGCTGGAAAATTTTATTTCTTGATAGGATAGAATTTCAGTTTCCCTGTCTCAGGCAAAGGCCCGACAATAGGTTTGGCGTATTTAACGAATAATTCCGTAGGATAATTCCTGTCCTTGTTCATGAAATTCTCAGGCATACTCCGGGTTATTTTAGCCACGTTCTTTAAATCCGTACGGCCGTACTCGATCACATACTCTTTCTTACGGACCAGGATG
>JAQTRT010000042.1:11037-14788 GCA_028711675.1 bacterium
ACTTCACTCCCCATTTGCCTGCTTCCCTGGCTTCCCTGGCATCATTGACAGAGACGATACCGGGAAAATGCCTCTGTCCGTAACCCAGGGTATCTGCCCTGACCCTTAATTTCTTGCCGGTCTTCTCGCCCAGCTTCTGCTTAAGCTGGTCGGTAAGGAAATCGCCTAAAGCGCCTGAGCCGGAAAGCTGGATGTTACCATGAGAATCCTTCTCCTTGATCTGCGACTCCATCATCACCTTGCCATCCGTGTTCTTGATGCCTTCGGAAACAGCCACAAGGGCCCGTCCGTATTTGGAATGAACAGCTGAAATATCATCTGCCATTCTTTCCAGGCTTACGGGGAATTCCGGGACATAGACCAGGTGAGGGCCGTCTGTTTCGTCCACGCGGCCCAGCACAGAAGCAGCGGTCAGGAAACCAGCGTGCCGTCCCATGACGATATTAAGCTTGATACCGGGCAGGGACCGGTTATCCAGGTTGTCCCCCATGAAATAAGAAGCCACGTATTTTGCCGCGCTGCCGAATCCGGGTGTATGGTCGTTCTCCCTCAGGTCGTTATCGATGGTCTTGGGGATATGGAACACCCTGAGCTCATAATTCTCCCGGCGTGCGATGCTGTTGATGATATGGGATGTTTCCGCCGAATCATTGCCGCCGATATAAAAAAAGTACCGGATGCCGTATTTCTTGCAGATCTCGAAGACCTTGAAACAATCCTCTTCTTTCGGCTTGTAACGGCAGGACCCCAGGGCGGAAGACGGTGTCCTGGCCACGACCTCCAGATTCTTCTTCGATTCCTTCTTTAAATTGATAATGTCTTCCTTTAAAAATCCCTCAACACCGTTCCGCATCCCGTAGATATTCCTGATCTCGGAATGTTTCAGGGCTTCCATGATGATGCCGACCAGGCTCTGGTTGATGACCACGGTAGGGCCGCCTGACTGGCCGATGACCAGATTTCCTTTCAATGCTGCCATTCTATTGGATCCTCCTCTTCACGTTTTATATACCTTGTTTCAAACCGGGCTGTCACAAAACCCGTTTTCGCCGGAAAGCGCGGCCGGGCCTGATTTAATCATGTCATGCCGGAGATCGGAATTGAACCGATACAGACGTTTCCGTCCGACGGATTTTAAGTCCGTTGCGTCTACCAGTTCCGCCACTCCGGCATGACTGTCTCTCATTGTATCCATTTTAATTTTTTTGTCAAGGGGAAATTCTATCCCCTGAAAGCGATTTATCTTGACAAATAATTCAAAATTTATAATTTATTCATGGTTTCATGGTTTTTCATTTTATCGCAAAAAAAGCAAAGGAGGTGAAAACACAGTATTCCTTTCAATTATTGCAGCACAAAATCAGGAGGAAAATTATAATGAAAAAAGTAATTCTCGTATTAGCAATCTCTTTAATGGTGGTTTCCACAGGTTTTTCCCAGATCAAAATCGGCCTTTTCGGCGGTTATAATATCCTTTTCAATGATGTGGAAGGCACGGATGTGACAAAAGGCGGCATTGCCCTTGGAATAAAAGGGAGCTATTCCCTGGAAAAACTGGCTGTTGGCGCCATCATCGGTTATTTACCGTGCTTCAGCTATGAAGCCGAAACAGGGACCTCAGGAAATACTTTAAAAACAGAAGGTTCCACCTCTGATGTGCCTATCATAGTTTTTGCCCAGTATAACATCGGAGAAGGCCCCTATATTCTGGGAGGTCTCGGATTACACATTATTTCCACATCAGCCGAAACAACAGGTACCGGATTATATTCGGCTTATTCGAGCGATATTTCAGAAAGCAGTGCTAAACTCGGTCTCACACTGGGCGGCGGATATGAGATCGCTATGGATAAAATCGGTATCGAACTGGGTGCGTTGCTTAATATCGTATTCTCCAAAGATGATGAAGCAGGTATGGCAAATCTCAGCATGCTCACAATCCATGCAGGCGTGAACTATAAGTTATAATCACGACTCAAGTCCAACAAGAATAAAAAAGCCGGGCCTTGACCCGGCTTTTTTATTCCCTCCGCTCCCCTGTGGGCTGTGATCATAAAATCTCCTGTATCCAGCCTGAACCCATGACCACATTGCCCTTATAGAAAACAGCCAGCTGTCCCGGTGTAACGGCGAACTGAGGTTCCTGGAAATGGACCCTGGCCCTGTCCTTCTCCTGGTTCAGGACCACAGCCTCAGCCTCGGGGTGATTATACCTGATTTTAACTTTCAGAAACATTTCCGGTCTGGCCTCCTCAGTATACCAAAGGACCTTATCCACAATAAAATCGCCCCTGTACACGTCCTTTTTCTTTCCCACGATCACCTGTTTCTCCCTGCTGTTAATCCCGGCCACATAATACGGCGTGGTATCGCTTAAACCCAGGCCCTGCCTCTGACCCACTGTATATTTAAAATAACAGTCGTGCCGTCCGAGCTTCTCATTCTCCCTGTTCACTATGGCACCGGAATAATCCGCCTGACCTGTTCTGTTCTTGATGATAAAATCATGGTAAGACTGGCCGGGCCGGATAAAACATATCTCCTGGCTCTCATCCTGCCTGAACTGAAAATCGATCCTCCGGGCCGTCTCTTTCACTTCTTCTTTGGTCCGGTCAGCCAGAGGGAAGAGCACACAGGGGAGAATGGATTGGTCTATGCGTGCCAGGAAATATTCCTGTGATTTTTTCCAATCCTTGGCCTTGGCCAGGAAACATCTATCCTTCTCCCGGACGATCTTGCTATAGTGGCCTGTTGCCAGAAGATCATACCCCAGCATCTTTAGTCTGGAACAAAGATAACTGAACTTGATCTCCTTGTTGCACACGACGCACGGATTGGGTGTCCGGCCGTTCAAATACTCGTCCATGAAATAATCCACAACCATGGACCTGAATTCTTTCCTCAGGTCGATCACGTAATGAGGGATACCCAGAAAATGGCAGAAAGCCCGGGCCCGGTCGATATCCGTAAGGTCGCAGCATCGCGAACCGTCATCCCATAATTTCAAGGTGAATCCCGTTACATCATATCCCTCTTTTTTTAAAAGATAAGCGGCAAAGGAGGAATCAATGCCTCCGCTCATTCCAAGAACGACTTTTTTACCCATAAAGAAATAATATCTTTTCTGTCCAATATGTCAAGATTAATCATGCGATATGAAAAAAGAAGTCGGAAAGAATGGGGACGGTGGTAATTCTTTTCATTTTTACTGAATAACTCATTTCCCTGAACATTATGAAACAAATATTTTTTCATTCAAGTGTATTTAAAAATGCTGAAAAGAATTACCACCGTCCCCATTCTTTCCCCCCAAGTATTATTTGACTTTTTATTCATAATTAATATTTTTATCATATGAAATGGATCAAAACAGGAGCTGTTATCTTCCTCCTCTTCCTTGCCCTGCTTTTTCTATATTATTATTCTTCCGGAGATTCTCTTGTCCCATTGAATCTATCCCGGTCCCGGCCTTTGGAAACATCGCCGCCGCTTCTGAATTCAAAAAACATTGAAGAGATAAAGGATACATTCCGCCGGCTGGTAAACCAGAGCCGAAAGGAAATCCTGATCGCCGGGCTTTATATCACATCCAACCTGAACCGGGACATCCTTAAAGAGATAAAAAAAGCCGTGAAACGCGGGGTCCATATCAAATTCCTGCTGGATGATTCCGAATTCAGCCGGAAAGAGTTCTTCAAGCTGGGCCTGGCACGGTATAAAAATGTCCGGTATCATTTCCTCAATGTGGCGC
>JAQTRT010000043.1 GCA_028711675.1 bacterium
TACCGGACCTCTTTTAAAGGAGTATGGTCAAAACAGTATACCCTGGCTCCGGGGCATGCCAGAAGAATGGGCGAGTGCGAGGCAATGATGAACTGGCCTCGGCCGGCGCGGCTCGTTCGGTCCAGGAGCCGGAGAAGTTCGATCTGTTTTTTCGGGGACAGGGCGGTTTCCGGCTCATCCAGAAGGAAAAGGCCGTCTCTCTGAAAACTGCTCCGGAAATAGGACATAAGGGCCTGGCCGTGCGACTGGGTCAGAAGGGACCTGCCCCCGAAATACTGGAGCATCTCCGGATCGACCGCAGCCCAGTCATCCAGGCTTTGGGAAAAGTATTTGAACAGCTCAGAGGATGTATAATCGCCGGGAACAGGCTTATCTTTCCATTCCACATTCACATAATGGTACAGCTGGTCCTCGAACGGATTCATTTCGTACCGGCCCCGTTCCTCAGGTTGCCAGATATGGATTCCGCATTTCAAGGCAATGGCCTTTAACAGGGTGGATTTGCCCGTGCCGTTCTCGCCGATGAAGAACGTGACAGGTGAAGAAAACGGGACAGACCCGGTCTTATTGAAGATGTCCAGATTAAAGGGGTAGTGTTCCCTGGTGGGGTAGTTCTTATGCAGAAGAACGACTTTTTTCAGATGCATAGGAAGGTCTTCCTGTTTGTTTTTATCAGTTGCTTTTTCATCAGCCGGGTCGGCATGACAGGCAGACCGGGATCAGTTCCTTCTTGCCCGGTCGCAGGTCAACGGTCTGCTACAGGCCGGTCAGCGTTTTCCTGCGCCCACTTCAGAAGGAACTGGAGTTCCTGGTCTTCAGGGTACTTCGCGGCCAGTTCCATCAGTTTATTCAGACCTTTTTTCCGGTCGAATCTTTCCTGGACATAAGCCTGATCTTTCTGAAGCGCTTTCTTGTACCACTGGAAGGCCAGGGTGTAGTTCCGGATGTAAAACTCATTGACAGCCAGATTCACCAGAACACGGGGATAATTACTGTTGACGGAGAGGGCTTTCATGTAATATTCCCTGGCTTGGGTATGGAATCCCTGCCTGAAATAGATCACGCCGATATTATTGTAGATATATTCCAGGGACGGGTCTATCCGCCTGGCTGTGAAATAGTTCGTCAGGGCCAGGTTAAAATTATTCAGCTTGAACTGAATGAATCCTGTTTTATTGTAATACATGGCTTTTTCTTTTTTAACCAGGCGGGAAACGTCGATCTGGCTGAGCGTACTCTCCGCGGACCGGTAATCCTCCATCTGGATATAAAAATCACTTTTCGTGAAATAATAATCTTTGTCCATGGCGCATAAAGGATGGAAAGAGAGAAGGCAGAATAAGAACAGTCCGATCATTATGATTCTGTTTTTTCCCCGGATCATGTCCTAATAATAATGAATGGGATTAAAGAATCAAGGATTTTTTTGCACCTTATTGCTTTAAAGGCGAGCTATCGGGTTTGAATTTACCTGTGAGCACGAGCTTTTCGATCTTATAAGTACCGAGTTTCCTGGCCTTCAGAAAACCGTCCCAGGCTGATTCAGCCAGGCGGCCTTTGGCCCGCAAGTCGAAGAGCCATTCATTGGTGTATTCCACCGGTCCGGCTGCTTCAAGCCCGGCATGGATTTCCTGGAGCCATTTTTTATTCAGTTCCTCGTGCACTCCGATGGGCGGGGCGATCAGGATCGGGATACCGGGTCCGCAGTAAAAGGACATTTCGCTGGGTTTGGTCCAGAGCACGTCCGTGGTGTGGAGTGCCTGGTTGAACTGGTCGAAATATTTGTAGATATCCGTATTATGGATGATCTTCAGTTCATTGTTGAAATGGGGGATGATTTTCAGTTCATGGATATAATTGATGAAATCATTATACACATCGAGCAGTATCCCGAGGGCCAGGTTGATCCTGATCTTTTTCTGGATCAGTTTGTCCTTCAAGCTCCGCAGGATCTGTTTGGCCAGTTCGGTCTGGGCTCCGGCGCCGCCTACGGCAAAGGTCAGGGTGAAGATATCATCCTTGGGGACCGGTATCTCCTTCTTGCCCAGGAGCTTCAGTATGGAATTCTTGTGAAAGGAGAAGAACTTGTGTTCCGGGTCCAGGCGAACCAGCCGGGAGAACAGGTCGTTCTTTAAAATCTCCATATTTTTTTCAGAACCGATGTTCTCCTTGGGCAACGGGAACCCGGTCATATAAATGTCCTTTTCCGGTACGCCGTAAGCCATCAGCCTTTCCTTGGCGGACGTGCAGGGTGTCAGGTATTTGATCCGGCTTTTCTCCGGTTTGTCCGGTACCCAGACCCGGTTGATGTCCGTGTCGGTGACAACAAGGTAGTTCTCCTTTATTTCCGGTTTTAATTTATCAATGGCAATAGCTGTGGCAAAATAAGTATTGACAACAGGCATTTTCTTGGAGGCAATGCGGTTGATAATAGTGGAGCATAATCCTTTCCGGACCACCATGTTGTTCAGATACAGCACAGCCCAGTTGGGTTTGGAGAGGTTCCGCTTGGGATAATAAGGAAGTATATTCTCCAGTGTGTTCAGGAAACCGAACAGGAATTTCCCGATAAGAGGGATCTTTTCCGCCTTGGAAATGAAATAATACATGTAAAGGAGCCTTTTCCAGGTCTTGAATTCCTCGGGAGTGCTGGTATGCTGACGGCCGGCAATGATGATGTCTTCGTATGCCAGGTCTCTGAGGGGATAAGCGGCTCTCATGTGCCCCAGGCCCATGATGACCGAAATGACCCACGCGTGTCTGTTGTTTTTGTTCTTCATGTTAGTTGAATTATCGTATTTTTTAACTTTTTCTGAAATTCCATTTCTTCCTGAAAAACAGGCTTGGCTGTGTAAAATATCCCTTAAAGATATTGTTTTATTTTTTTTTTCAAGGGAAATTTTTATTGCAGCAACGTATTTATAGATCCATTGGTTATAGATGTAACGGCAGGTTTGTAGCGACAGGTCTTTAGACCTGTCGTCTGCCTGCCGGTTAGGTTAATCACCGCACTTAAAGGTACGGTGCTACGGGATGCGGAAATGGATGGAAATGGCCGTATTTCAATAATAATTACTTTATATCTTGATGTCTTTGCGGCAAGGATTATATCCGTTTAAGTAATTCCAGATATATTTTTATCCTAAAAAAATTTGACATGATTGTATAAAAGATTATATTATAAGCCAATTTCAATGCTGGTGTAGCTCAGTGGTAGAGCAGCGGTTTTGTAAACCGCTGGCCGGGGGTTCAAGTCCCTCCACCAGCTATATCAATGAAAATAAAGCGACATGCCTTGAGGCATGTGAACAGATAAAAAGGGCAGGTGGCAGAGTGGTCAATTGCAACGGGCTGTAAACCCGTCGACCGATGGTCTGCGGTGGTTCAAATCCATCCCTGCCCACATACGATCTCAGCCGCGGAAGAAGAGGGGAATAAACTGCTTTTTCTGTTGAGTTCCAGATTATCAGGGGGCTATCAGCCTTTTCCGTTCATCGCCCGGCTCAATGAAGCCTTACAGTAGCTTTTGATGGGATCCTGTGGCTGAGATTCAAGCGGGGAGAACACACATATGGAAGAGAAAGACATTTTCAGTCAAAAACTGATTGTCGAACAGAAAAAGATCTTCTTTGACCTGAAGAGCACGCCGAAGGGGGATTACCTGAAGATCACGGAGAAGAGGAACAATATCCGGAATACGATCAAGATCCCGGCGCAGGGCCTTGTGGAATTCCGGGAAACCATAACCAAGGTTATCGGTTTCATGGAAACCTACAATAAAGAACGTGATCCGAACATTACCACTGGTCCCTGAGAAGAAATAATCATGCCGGAATTGCTTGCGCCAGCTGGAAACCTTGAGAAACTGAGATTTGCTTTTGCTTACGGAGCTGACGGAGCGTACCTGGCTGGCAGAGACTATAGTCTCAGAGCTCAAGCTGATAATTTTACCTTTCCCGAATTGAAGGAAGCAGCCCGGATCGCCGCTTGCCTGAACAAGAAGCTTTATTTCGCCTTGAATATTTTTTTCCGAAACAAGGATTTATCCAGGCTGGGCGTTTATCTTGAACGCCTTCTAAAAATAAATATCAGGAACATCATTGTGTCAGACCTGGGCTGCCTTTTCTTCGTTCAAAAGAATTTTAAAGACACTTTTCATATTTCATTGAGCACACAGGCTAATGTTACTAATTCATATGCCGCCCGGTCCCTGCAGGAGCTGGGAGTACGGCGTATCATTCTGGCCAGGGAACTGGGCTTCGGTGATATCCGGGAGATCAGAAAACAAACAAACCTGGAGCTGGAAACCTTCATCCACGGGGCCATGTGCGTTTCATACTCGGGACGCTGCCTTTTAAGCGAGTATTTCAACAGCCGGAGCGCGAACCGGGGTGACTGCAGCCATCCCTGCCGCTGGGAATATGAGCTCATTGAATTATCGCGTAAAGGGGAGAGACTTGGTATCGAAGAGGACAGGCACGGGACCTATCTTTTTTCCTCCAAGGACCTGATGACCTTGAATATCCTGGACAGGCTCATCAAGACAGGTGTTGACGCGTTCAAGATCGAAGGCCGGATGAAGAGCCTGTATTATGTGGCTAATGTGACAAGGGTTTACAGGAAAGCCATGGACTTGATTTTAAATAAGAAACCTGTACATTTAACCAGGCTCATGGAAGAGCTTGATTCAGTGAGCCACAGGCCGTATTTCAACGGTTTTTATCTGAAGCAGAAGGGTTCTATCGATCATCAAAGGGCTTTGGTACGGAAGTATGCTTTTATCGGAACGGTCCGGGCCAGGGTGAAAGAAGACCTGTATGAGATCAGCTTGAAAGAAACCCTTCACCGGGATGATTCCATAGAGATGATCAATCCTGGTTTTAAGGATGCAGATCATATCCGGTTTAAGCTGTTTGATAAATATATGCGGCCTGTGGACCGCGGCGTCATTACGGATAAATTTTATATCCAGCTGGATTTCCCGGCGGATGAATTTTCCATCATTCGTAAAAAGATAAAATGACCATGAAAAACATTTATACTTATCCGGAAAAATACGATGTGATCGTTGTAGGAGCCGGCCATGCCGGCTGTGAGGCTGCTCTGGCTTCCGGCCGTATGGGGATGAAAACTCTGCTCATCACCATCAGCCTCGACAGCATTGCGCAGATGTCCTGTAATCCCGCCATCGGCGGGATCGCCAAGGGGCATGTGGTGCGCGAGATCGATGCCCTGGGCGGGGAAATGGCCAGGGTGATCGACAGAACGGGTATTCAGTTCAGGATGCTGAATACCAAGAAAGGACCTGCCGTGCAGGCTCCCCGGGCCCAGGCCGATAAAAAAGCTTATCAGCTGGAGATGAAGTTTATCCTGGAGAAAGAGAAGAACCTGAGCATCCGGCAGGATACAGTGGATGAGCTTGTCATTGCGGACAGGGTCCTAAAAGGCGTTATAACCAAGCGCGGGATACGGTATTATGCCAAGGCCGTTATCCTGACCACCGGCACATTCCTGCGGGGATTGATCCATATCGGTCTTTATACATACCGGGCCGGGCGCGCGGAGGAATTTTCTGCTGACAATCTCTCGGCATCCTTGAAAAAAGCCGGCTTGAAACTGGGCAGGATGAAGACCGGCACGCCAGCCCGTATCAGCCGAAAGAGCATTGATTTTTCAAAGACCCGGGAACAGAAGGGGGATCAGGAGCCTGTACCGTTCTCTTTTTCCACAGAAAAGATCACCCGGGAACAGGTGAGCTGTTACATCACGTACACCGGTGAAAAGACCCACCGGCTCATCCGGAAGAACCTGGACCGTTCGCCTCTGTACGGTCCTGTCAAACTGATTGAAGGCATCGGGCCGCGGTATTGTCCTTCCATTGAAGATAAAGTGATGAAATTTCCGCACCACAAGCAGCATCAGATTTTCCTTGAGCCCGAAGGTTACCATACAGAAGAATTCTATGTGAATGGTTTTTCCACGTCCCTGCCGGAGGATGTGCAGTATGCCATGTACCGGACCGTTCCGGGACTTGAGAAGGCGGAGATCCTGCGGCCGGCTTACGCCATTGAATATGATTTTGTCTATCCCACGCAGTTGAAGAACACATTGGAGACCAAGAAGATCAGGAACCTTTTCCTGGCAGGCCAGATTAACGGGACCTCAGGTTATGAGGAGGCGGCAGGTCAGGGGATCATGGCCGGGATCAACGCGGCTCTGGCCGTGAAGAAGGAAGAGCCATTCATCCTCTCCCGGTCTGAATCCTATATCGGCGTTATGATCGATGATCTGGTTACCAAGGGAGTCGACGAGCCTTACCGGCTTTTCACATCCCGGGCAGAATACCGGCTCCTGCTCCGGATCGACAACGCGGACCAGCGTCTGATGCCGTACGGCCGCCGGTTCGGCCTGGTTGTCCTGTCCGTATACCGGAAGATGCTGGATAAATACAGGTTCATTTCCAACAGGATCGCCGGATACAAGGAGAGGACCATCCCGGTCAGGGAGTTCAATTCATCGCAGACAGCTGTAAAAAGGAAGTTCAAATTAAACACCGGAGTTAAATTATATCATTTGTTCAAACGGCCGGAGCTGGAAATGGAGGATATGGAACAATGGGATTCGGAATTAAAAAAGAGGAGTTTTGACGAAAAAACAGCGCTTTATACCAGTATTAAATATGAGGGTTATATAAAACGGGAATTGGAAGATATAAAGAAAACCGATAAAATGGAGATGATACGGATCCCGGATGATTTTGATTATGATTCCGCTGCGGGATTATCCAATGAATCCAGGTCCAGACTAAAAGAGATCAAGCCCGCCACTTTCGGCCAGGCCAGCCGGATCAAAGGCCTCAGGCCTTCTGATCTTGCACTGATGATGGTATATCTGAGAAAATATTATAAAAAAAATTGAAATCAGAATTGAATATGTTAAATTATCAATAAATATTGGGAGTAAAAATTTCTGGAGGTAATGTATAATGAGAAAGTGCATCATTCTTCTTCTCTTGTCTTTTTTTACCTTGACGGATTATACCCTTCTAAAAGCGGAAGAGATTGCCGATCCCAATGCCAAGATAGAACCCCTGAACCTGGAATGGCCGTGCGATAAACCCTCGGGTTTTCATAATTACGCCCAGGAACTTGTCTTTTACAGGGACCGGAGCCAGTATTACCTGAACCTGGCCAAGACATATTATAATAAAGGCTATTCTATCATGAAATATTATCAGATTAATAACCAGATCTTTGACACATATGAGAGGGACCGATACCGGTACGATGCAGCCAACCGCTACAGCGACGGAGTCCGGGAGGAGTTCAGGCTGGCGGAATACTGGTTCGACCGGACCCTTGATATCATCGCCCATAATATCGAATGGGACCCTGGCGTGGCCAACAACCAGGAGTATAAGGACCTGATCCAGAACACGTTCAAGAACCTGGTTTATGTGACCGTGTATAATGGCAAATACTGGCAGGCCGTGGCGTATCTGGATGAATATAAGAAATTCAATCCGGACGAGAAATACGTTGATGAATGGGAAGCCCGCATCAAGGGAAATATCGTGAAGATCCACGAAGAATATAGTTGGGGCTTTACCGGGAGATACTCGGCAGCTTATTTGAAAAAAGAACACCATGAGCTGCTCAAGAAAGTGATCGATAAACGGTACAGCGGTGACGCGAAATTCAAGGATGAACTGAAGAACAGGGTGTATCCGGACCAGGTCATTATCCAGGAGCAGGCTCCTCCTTCTGCTTCCGCGCCTAATAAATAATCACATGCGATTCATTTTATATTTATTGTGCTTACTTCTGTTACCAGGGAATACTTTACTTTACGGCAGTGATGACGGAAATGGTAAGAACATCACGGATGCCCTGCCTGATCAGTATTCCTTTTTGATCTACGGCCAGTCGCTGGATAAAGCGTTCAAGGAGTTCAAGGATTCCTATTTCTGGCAGAAATACAAACTAACCAGGAACGGGAAGGAACTGGACAGGAACCTGGATTCCCTGAACGCCTCATTCCTGGTCATCGGGCTGGTGCTGGATGACCTGCTCCAGATCCTTTCGGGACAGGCTGTCCTGGCCGTCTGGCTTAAGAACAGTTCCGTGGACCAGTATCTTTATCTGATCGAAAAAAAGGAGAATAAGTCCAAGCTCAACAGTCTGGTGGAACGCCTGGAATATTTTGCTTATGCCAATAAGATCGATTTAAAAAAGACGCCGCTGGGCGATTATACGGTCTATGATTTCAATAATAAGGTTTTTTTAGCTGACAGCGCTTCCTGTCTGCTGATCTCCAGTGATGAAAGGAAGATCGAACAATCCGTCAAACGGCTGGAGAACGGGTCCAGGAAAAAGAACGGACTTGATTTTAATGCTTATTTCAAGAACAGGAACCTGATCACTTATCTGAAAATGACCAATGAAGTGAAAAAAAGGAACGAAGACCATTATTATTCGTTCCGTTTCTCGGGTAAACCCCGGGTCGAAGGTTTGTTCCGTTCACCGGACAGCATCCGGAGCAACAGCGGAATCCCGGCCGGTTCTTTTTATTACCTGCCGTCCGTGATCAATATGGCCTGTTCCCTGCAGGAGACCGGGATCAGGGAATACATGTATCCGTTCTTTGATACCGTGGATACCAATATCTTTAAACTGGATAAGGGCTATTTCAGCGCTTTCTTTGACCGGACCAGGGAATACAATAATGTCCGGGGCCTTTGCGGGATGCAGCTGAATTCCAAAGCCACGAATTTCATCATGATAGTCTCCACTAATTCACAGGAACGCGATTTTTATCAGTCCTTCGCAACCCGGACCAATGAACCGGGGATCAATGAAACATGGAATAATAAAGTGCGGCTTTACCGGGCCGGCGACTATTTCTGCTTCCAGAACGGTTATCTGCTCATCTCTAACAGCCTTTCTTTCCTGAAACGCGGACTGGATGCCTGTTCCAAAAGGAACGGCTTTTATTATACGCAGGAATTTACTAAGATCAGGAATATGGTCAGCCGGGACCTTTTCCTCTGGATGGATCTGAAAGAATATGTGACAGCCCGGGCACTGAAGAACGGGGATGATAAATGGTATTATTATAACGCTTATATCAAGACCTTCGGCAACCTTTATCTGTCCGGCGAGAGGAAAGAGGATTATTTTTATCTGAACCTTACTTTTTGACCCGGACATACGATGGGGATGATCCGGATAACGGCTAAGGAGGAATATATGAAAAAATCCTTATGTTCATCAAGGAACGGTCTTATTCCCGTTCTTCTCATTCTCCTGATAAGTCCCTTCTTTTTTCATTGCGGGAAAAAGCCGGCATCCGTGAAGGCTGCTTCCGGGAATTCTTACGAGAAGACGATACAGACCAGGCTGGACGGCCTGACCTACAGCCACTACGGGTATAAACAGATACGGCCTGTCAAGCGGGACCGTGACGCGTGGAAAAAGGAGCATCTGGAGGATCTGAAAGATATCCTTTCCGGCCTGAAACAGGGTTATGTGATCGAGCTGCGCGGCCATTCAGACAGCCGGGAGTCCCGTAAAAAAGAGATCACCATATCCCATGAAGGCATCGGACGACTCCGTTCCCAGTTCCTGAAGAGGCTGTTGCTGGCCAATAAACTTGACGCCGGCAGTTTCCAGGTAACGTCCGCAGGCGCGGATGAGCCTGTATCGGGCATTTCCGGGACCGATCCCGGGAACAGAAGGGTGACCTTCCATATCATGAAAAGAGAATAAGCCTCTATCGTGCGCGTTTTCCGGGATAATGATAAAAAATATTTTTTTTGTTGAATGTCTTTTATTTTGATGTATACTATGCATAGGTGTCCCGGGTTGTTCAAACCCCGGTTTTTTCTCTTGACAAAGAAATTAATTTGTATACTTTAATATGGTTTTGATTTTATGATTGAGAAAAAACACATCCTGGTCGCTGATAATACCACCTCCCTTGTGAGCCCATGGAAGAACGAGATCAAGAAATATTTCAACATGGTGGAAGTTGTAGGCGGTTTCGAGGCCCTTACCAAATTAAAGAGCGATGAATATTCCGCCGTGATCATCAATCTTTCCCTCCGCACCTTCAACGGAATGGATGTGGTGATTAAGATCCGGGAAAAATACAAAAAAATGCCCATTATCGTCGTTGCCGAGAAGACGGATATGAACTATGTCAAGAACGTCAGCAATTACGGCATCTACGGGTATTTTCTCAATCCCGTGGATACACCCCAGATGATCGCCATGCTGACCAAGATCACCGGTATCAGCCTGGCTCAGCTGGAGAACGAAATGGCCGTTGAAAAGGCTCAGGGTGAACAGAAAAGGGCCAGGGGCCCGGACCAGATGGACGATGCCAGCGGTTCCGAAGATGTACCGACCTTATACTATCAGGGACAAAGTTTCCTGCTCCAGGGAAATGTGGACGGCGCCATGGATGTCTTCAATAAAATCAGTAACATGAAGAAATTAAAGGATACATGGCGGCGGTACAATGAAGATGCCCTGTTCCAGCTGGCACGCTGCCAGATGAAGAAGAACCAGTATAAAGATGCGATGGAGAAATTCAACCAGTTCATCCAGAAAGCTCCCAGCAGTGAATTGTACAAACAAGCCCATTTTTCCGTCGGCGAATGTTTGGAACACCTTGGGGATATGAACAAGGCTCTGCTTATGTATAAAAAAGTGGCGAACATGTCTCCCATGGATTCTCTTACTTCCCAGGCTCGGAAAAAGATCAAAGCTATTGATGAAAAATAAATGAGGACAGAATAAGGGGAAAATACCTGCTTTTTCCCCTTTATCATAAACCTTTGGAACAGGACCGGTCTGTGAGGGACAGCCGGTGACTCTGCATCTGACACGGGGATGTTTAAAAAAAATGAACTTTTTTCCGTCCGGTTCGTTTATTATATATGGGAAATGAATGAATACCGTTCATGATGATGATATCGAATTAGTCGAGAATTTCAGGGATGGCGATAAGAGTTCTTTAGAGAAATTATACATCAAATATAAAAGATACCTTTTACGGATCATATGGTATTATATGAATAATATGGAGGATGTTGAAGATGTCCTTCAGGATCTTTTTTTAAAATTAATGGACGGGTTGAAGAGATACAGAGTCCTGGCCGGGGCCACGTTCAAGACCTGGCTTTTCCGTGTAGCCGTCAATACGGCCAAGGACCATTTAAGGAAAAAGAAACAGGGTATTCCTGTCGCGGATATCGAACGGTATGAGGATAAAGGACCGGGCTGGCTGGAACAGATGGAAAAAAAGGAGCTTCTGGAAGAGGTCCGGAAGCAGGTCTTCCGGCTGCCCCTGAAATACAGGGAAGTCGTGGTCATGGTCTTTTTTGAAGATTTAAAGTATGAGGAAGTGGCACAGATCCTCCGCAAGCCCGTGGGAACCATTAAATCGCGTTCTCATTTTGCCCTGAATCTGCTGCGGCAGAGGATGGGGGAGAGGACCAAATGAAGGAAGAGAGCTTAGTCGCTTTATTGCGTTCGGCTGGAGAGTTTGAACTGGCGGTCAGCGCAAACCTGGATGAACGAATCTCCCGCACTATCTTCGACAGCCGGAAGAAGGAGCCTTATCGTTTTCAGGAGAAACTGTCCTCTCTTTTCCGCCTGCAATATGGGATCTCGCTCCTTCTTGTTCTGATCCTGACCGGTTCCCTTCTGAAGATGCGGGTCGACAGCGTGAGAGAAGATGCCCTTTACCGGCAGATCATTGCCGAGATCATTTCCATCAATGAAAAAAAGGACGTTAAAAGGGCCATGAATATTTACAGCGAGGATTTTTTCAGGCAGAACAGGAAAGCGGACATCCGGAAAAATATCGAGGAACTGTTCGGGCATTATTCCACGATCCGGTATCTTCCCGAAAAAATGGAAGTGGTCGTCCGGAAGGACAGGATCCTGATCAGGAACAAGGTCCGGTATTCCGCCCTTCCCCGGGATAGGGAGTATGCCCCGATCCTTCTTCAGGGCAGGGAACGGATATATTTAAAGAAGGACAGGGATGAATGGAAAATCACAGCCTGGGTGCTGGATAAATAAACGGAGGGTTAGGAGGTGAGCGATGATGAAGAGCATAAAATATCTTGGAGTGATGCTGCTGGCTTGTTCCCTGGCGTCGGGATGGAACTGCGGCTCGAAAGGAACGGAAGGAAAGGCTTCCAATGTCCTGAAGGCTAAAGTAAGCATGGTCATAGGAACGGCGTATATCCTGCGAGCGGATAATCCGGCTAAAATCAAGATTAATATCAATGACGCCATTCTGCCTGATGACGTGATCATCACCGGAAAAGGCGGTTCGGTTAATGTGGTAATCGAAAAGAGAGGGGTTTTCAAGATCAAGGATAACTCGAACATTCTTTTCAGTAATCTGCTGATGGTGGATGACGAGAACAATTCCGCTAAGATCAAGGTCATGGCCGGCCGTGTGATCCTGGGGCTGGAGAAGCTGAAAAAGAATTCCACGTTCGAGGTGGAAACACCCACCGCTGTTGCGGGCGTACGCGGTACTTCTTTCATGGTCTCTGTACAGCAGAAGGAGACACGCGCTTTTCCGTATTTCGTCAAAGTGACCCGGCAGGAAGACATGGTCACTAAGATCGCGGTCTTGACCGGGAAGGTGGAACTGTCCAATCCCAAGGTGTCAGGCAGTTCGTATATGATCGATTCCCTGAAAGAAGCCACTCTCATTAATGATGATTTCAAGAACATCAAGATCGAAAAGATCACCAGGCTTTCCCTGGACGAGATCACCGTTATCAAGGATTTTTCCGAGATCAAGGAATTGAAATTAAAGGAGATCACGGACGAAATACAGAAAGTGGAACCTCAGCTGGAAGAGATCATGAAGTCGGAGTTAAAGACCAAGAGCGCTGTGAAGTCCTCGGCTGAAGATCTGAGTAAGACGGAAAAAGCCCTGGAGGAAGAGAAACTGGAAGTGAAAAAAGAGGCCATCCAGAAGATGAAATCGGGAAACAAGAAAACGGATAACAAATACCTGGATGACAATAAATGGTAAGAGACATGATCTCTCCGCAATAAAATAAGGAGGGAGCTTCTTGCCCCCTCCTTATTTTATCATCCGTGCTTCATCGATACGTTTTTTTTAAATTATCTTAATAAAAAAGAATGTGTGTCTCTTGGTCCCTTTGCGACTGAAACTTTTGATTTTTCCGTCTTTATCAAGATTATTCCCAACCCTTTAAAATGAAAAAGATTTGACATTATAATTTATTTTTATTACTAATATATCAGTTATACGGTATAGCCATCCGGATGAAAAGCCCCTTTATCCCAATTTTTTTTAGGAGGATAATCATGGTCCGAGTAAAAGTCCATGGAAAGAAAGTTTCTGTAAAGGCGAAAGTGAAGAGGAAGACCGCTAGAACGACAGGTCCGGATTATCCGCGGTATCTCAGGGGTAAAGACCTGATCACCACCCAGGAATGGGAGAAAAAAGATCTGGACGTGGTTCTGCGGACAGCCAATGAAATGAAGAAGAACAGGTTCCGCCACCCCCTGTCGCAGTCCATGTACAATAAAAGTTTTTTTATGTTCTTTTACAATCCTTCGGTCAGAACAAGGCAGTCCTTTGAAGTGGCTGCAACGGAGCTGGGCGGGCATGCCCTGTTCCTGGAGCCCGGCGGGATGCGGCTGAAGACAGCCAGGACCGCAGGCGAGACCATCGAGGACGCGGCGAATGTCATGTCCCGGTATGCTGCCGGGATCGGCATAAGGATCCTCGAGGATAAGATCACGTATTACGGAGAAGGTGACCAGCTGCTGAGGGATTATGCCAGGTGGGCATCCATTCCCGTCATTTCCATGGCTCACGATAAGTATCATCCCTGCCAGGGGCTTTCCGATATCATGGCGCTCCAGAACCGGCTGGGGGACCTGAAGGGTAAAAAAGCACTTCTGGTCTGGGGAAAAGGAGCTCTGGCCAGGTCCTGGAGTTCCATCCAGGAATTCCTGCTGATCGCTTCACGGTTCGGAATGTCCATTAACGTAGCTTCACCGGAAGGGTATGACCTGGATCCTGACGTAATGAAGAACGTGAAGAAGAACTGTGACGGGAACAGTCAGGAGCTGAAGATAACACACGATATGAAAGAAGGTTATGACAATGTCCATGTCGTGTATTCACGCAACTGGATGACCCCCCAGGCTTACAGGAACAGCGAGTTCCATAAACAGGAGGAGATCGATAAATCCCTTCAGTACCAGGAGTGGATCTGTGATGCCAATAAGATGAAATTAACCAGAAATGCCCTGTTCATCCATCCGATGCCTGTGGACCGGGGAAATGAAGTAACGGATGAAGTGGCTTCAGGCCGGAATTCCGTCATTTATGAGATTGCCGAGAACCGGCTTCATGTGCAGAAAGCTGTTATGGCCTTGACCATGGGCGATTTCTAACGGATAAATGATTCTGCCACCAAGACACAAAGGCACCAAGATGGGGATTTAAAATCTTTTTTTTGTGTCTTTGTGGCAGGATTAATTTTTTCAAAGGAGTACCCTATCGTAACCATCAATGACATCGCCCGAATAGCAAAAGTGGATAAATCCACGGTTTCCCGCGCCCTGCAGAACAGCAAGAGGATCAGTAAGGCCGTACGAGAAAAGATCCAGCAGCTGGCAAAGGAATTGAATTATTACCCCAATGCCTCGGCTTACAGTCTCCGGAAAAAGATCAATCATTCCAGCTCCCTCGTGCTTCCGG
>JAQTRT010000298.1 GCA_028711675.1 bacterium
GATCTGCCGACCACTGGTAATTCCCGCGGCCGTCGTCAGCCACGAACTTATAAGCATAGGTCCCGGGCTTCAGGGTTACTTTTTTGAACCATACTCCGGATCCGGAACGCTGCATAAGGAATTCCCGGTTGGTCACTCTTCCGTCCCGGTTCAGAGCCCAGTTGTTGAAACTCGCGGCCAGATAGACCCGGACCGCATCCTTTGATTCAAAGCTGAAAAGCACGCCGTTCTCCCGGTATTGCGGAGCACGGGCCTTCTCAGGCTGTATTACTTCAGATCGGATGATGAAAACAAACGATAGCATCAAAAAAAATAAGAGAAAACAGTTTCTTATTTTCATGCTTTTTCCCCTGTGAATATTGATAAAATATAGACAACTTATTGTGAAAGTCAATATAAATATGGATAATTTTAATTTAAAACTCAAGGTATCCTGGCTTCCTTTTATAACTTGGTTTATTTTTATCATCAGCTTTTTTCAATTTATTCTTCCCACCCTCCTATCCGGCCGTATATAATTTGACATATTATTTTAATTGGATAAATTACAATAAAATGATACAGGAACTGATAAAGATCCATGACCGTTTCCGGTTCGAGATGAAGCTGGGATATATGGCTGACTGGACCAAGAAGGATACAGCCTACAACATCGAGACCTATTTCTTCATCCCCCACAGCCTGGACATTAACCGCGAGACCTATTCCAAGAGGGATTTCTACGACGACCTTCAGACTTATATCCGGTTCAAGACCCCGGTCTACGGATTACAGAATATCCTCTCCGGTCCGGATAATCCCTATGAAAAATTAAGAACCAGCTTTCAGAACCTGGTCCTCCAGCCCAGCAAACAGAATATCCTTCAATACAAGAACACGATCAGGATGTTCTGCTGTATCTTTAAAAGCTCTTTACGGGACCACGTATTCTCTTTTTCAGCCCGCAGCAATTTAAAAGAGATGAACGACCGGCTCAGCCGGTATCCTGGCTGTGTTAAAGAGATCGCTTCCCGATACCGCGAATTGAACAAACAGCTGAATATCTCCGCAATGGATGAGAAGCTCTTCTCCATTTACCTGTTCGGGGACGAGTATATCAGCCTCCTCATTGAAAAATATTCCTATGATATCCTGGAAAAGATCAGGGAGGCCGAATTCCCCGAAAAGGATAAGAATAAAAAGGACCTGCTGGAAGTCATCCAATCAGAGATCCATTACAGGAAAAAAAATAATTTCCGCTCCATCCCGGATGAGAACTCCACCAACGAACAGCTTGTTTTCCGGAAAGGCGTGCTGAAGAAATACATGGAAAGCGTGCTGTTCCTCAAGACCCGGACCGAACGCGAAGGACGGTTCCTGGAACAGGTCCTGTTCGGCGTGGCAGCCGGGTTCTCCATGCTCTTTGCCACGGGTATTGCATATTATTCCCAGTATAAATACGGCACTTTCACCATGCCTGTCTTTTTTGCCCTTGTGGTAAGCTACATGTTCAAGGACCGCATCAAGGAGCTGATGCGGTATTATTTCAACAAGAAGATCCACGGCTCCCTGTTCGACCATAAGACCGATATTTACTGCGGGCCGGAAGAAAAAATAGGCTGGTGCAAGGAAAGCTTTGATTTTGTGAAGCATACCAGTATCCCGGACAGTATCCGTAAGGCAAGGAACATCGACAGGATCACGGAGATCGAGGATTCCTGGTTCAGGGAAAAAGTAGGCCTTTACCGGGAAAGCATCAGGATATTTCCTGATAAAATAAAGAAAATATACGGTGATTTTACTCTGGAAGGAATCAACGACATCATGCGGTTCAACATATCCAAATTCCTCTTAAAAATGGATAATCCCAAGAAACGCATGTATATCCCGGATGAGGACGGATACCACAAGATCTACGCCACCCGGGTCTATCACATGAACCTCATTATAAAATATTCCACCAGGTCAAAGGAATTCTACAACCGCTTCCGGATCGTCTTCAACCGCGACGGGCTCCAGCGCATCGAGGAGATCAATCTTAACAAGACCGGCTTATAACAGAGACATACAAAAAAGGGAATTCGCAGCGGCATACCTTGCAGCGACACACCTTCAGGTGTGTTGATTATTAGCGCCGATTTATCCGGGAGTTTTCCTTATCGCCCTGATCCGCTCCAGCACAGGCGGGTGGCTGTATTCCAGGAACACCTTGAGGGGATGGGGAGTAAGGTTGGAGAGCGTGTCCACACTAAGCTTCTTCAGGGCCAGGATGAACGCCTCGGCCGTGTGAGTGGTCCGGACCGCGAATTGGTCAGCTTCGTATTCGTATTTCCTTGAAAAAATATGGGTCACAAGGTCAAGGGCCATATTAATAGGTGTGTATAGAAAACTGAAAAAGACCAGACTCGCGTAAACGGAAAGATGCTCCATACGGAAAGCATTGAACAAGCCCCTGTTATTGATGAAAAAAGAGAGAATGTAGAACATGATGCCTGTGGTGATAATGGAGAAGACCAGGCCTTTCAGGATATGTTTCATTTTATAATGCCCTATCTCATGAGCCAGGACAGAGACCAGTTCCTCCGTGGTATGCTTCCGGATGAGGGTATCGAAAAGAACCACGCGCCGTGACCTTCCGAATCCGGTAAAAAAAGCATTGGCCTTGGTGGAACGCCTGGACCCGTCCATGGTAAAGACCCCTTTCATCCTGAAATCCTGGGACCGCGCGTACTCTTCAATGGACTTCTTCAGCTCTCCCTCTTCGACCGGTGTAAACTTATTAAAGAGCGGCATGATGATGAGAGGCGCAAGGAAGATCAGAATGATCTGGAAAACGCTCATACCGGCCCATGAAAGGAGCCAGGCCATGCTGCCTGTGCGCAGAAAGAACCAGAGGATGGCCGGGAAGAGAAGGCTCATGATAACAGCTCCCAGGAGCAGTGTCTTGACCTTATCGAGTATGAACGTCCTGACCGTTGTTTTATTGAATCCGTACTTCTCCTCTATTACAAAAGTATGGTACGCGGAAAAAGGGATATCCAGGAGGAAGAGAATACCCATGAGCAGGCCCATGAACACCAGTCCTGTGAGGATAGGACCCTTGACCAGACTGCGGGCCAGGAGATCGATATGATTGAAACCCGCCAGCAGGATGAATAAAACAGTAAGGATCAGGGACAGAGTACTTCTGATCAGGGAAAAAACAGTGTTCTCTTTCAGGTAATTCTGGGACTGCCTGTATTTCTCTTCGTTATAAAATCCTTTGAACTCCTCGGGCAGTTCTGTCCCGAGATTCTTCATGTTCAGATAATCCGTGATGGATCTCAGGATAAATTCCGCTGCCAGGACGGAAAGGATGATGATCAGATAAAGATTCATAATATATTCTCCCTATTTTCAGGCAAGAGAGGAGCCTGCTAAGGCAGGTTGATAAATCCGCGGCTTTGCCTGAACAGTTTTTTGATATCCGGCAGGTTCTCCATCGCGATCTTCTCACCTGCCTCGATCAGCTTTTTATAATCATGAAAATCATACCACTCGTAGTCGGCCTTGACTTTTAATACCAGGCTGGCCCTGCTGATCTG
>JAQTRT010000299.1 GCA_028711675.1 bacterium
GAAGGATATTACCGCTGCACCATGGAGGGGCTGGTCCTTGAACACAACCAGGCGTTCAACCGGATCCTTGGTTTTGACATTTCCCAGGATCAGGAAGGGGCAAAATTACCCGATTTTTGGCAGGATCCAAGTGACAGGAAAGAATATCTGAACGAGTTAATGACCAATGGGTTCATAAGGAACTACCAGATAAACGCGAAGACAAATAAAGGGAAAAAGATCGTCATCATGGCAAATTCCCATATTATAAAAGATGAAAAAGGCCTGCCAGTGAGGATCGAAGGGACTTTCATTGACATCACCGGACTCAGGGAAGCAGAGGCGGAAATCCACAGGCTGAACGAATCCCTGGAACAGCGTGTGCGCGAGCGTACGGCAGAGCTTGAGGCTGCCAATAAAGAACTGGAAGCCTTCAGCTATTCTGTTTCGCACGACCTGAGAGCCCCTCTGCGCGCCATTGACGGATTCTCCCGTATCCTGTTTGACGAATTCAGCAAAAAGCTTGACCAGGAGGGGATCCGGCTCCTTAATGTGATACGGAGCAGTACACAGAATATGGGACGGCTTATCGAAGATCTGCTCCTGTTCTCCAAATTAAGCCGGCAGGAAATGAATTTTACCATGATCGGTATGGAGAAACTGGTAAGGTCAGCCTGGGATGATGTTCTGCCGGAAAGCGGAACAAATCCGCCCCGGCTGGAACTTAAATCATTGCTTGATATATACGGAGATAAACCCATGATGCATCAGGTCCTTGTTAATCTTTTCTCCAATGCAGTTAAGTTTTCATGTAAAAAGAATACACGGGTTATTGAAGTGGGAAGCTCTGGAACAGAAAGGGAAATAATCTATTATGTGAAGGATAATGGTGTGGGTTTTGATATGGCCTATTCGGACAAGCTTTTCGGCGTATTCCAGCGTCTCCACAGCAGTTCTGAGTTCGAGGGGACAGGTATAGGCCTGGCCATTGTCAAACGTGTCGTCCTGAAACATGGCGGCAGAGTGTGGGCTGAGGGCAAGGCAGGGGAGGGCGCGGTTTTTTATTTTGCCCTTCCTGTCCATAAATCAGGTTGAAGGATATTCATGAATTATATATCTGTATAGCGCAGTAAAAAAATTTTATAGGAGGGTAATGACGAATGACGAAAAATTCAGTGGATATTTTACTGGTAGAGGATAATCCCAATGACGTGGAACTGACTGTCAGAGCCCTGAAAAAGCATAACCTGGCCAACAAGCTGGTTGTGGTGAATGACGGGGCAGAAGCCCTGGATTATGTTTTTCACCGGAATGCTTATGCCGGCATTGAGACGAACGATAAACCCAAGGTCATCCTTCTTGACCTGAAGCTCCCCAAAGTGGACGGCCTGGAGGTTCTCCGGAAAATAAGGGCTGATGAAAGGACCAGGCTCATCCCTGTTGTGATCCTTACTTCATCCAGCCAGGAACAGGACATGGTGGAGAGCTATAAACTCGGAGTTAACAGTTATATCCTTAAACCCGTGGATTTTGACAAGTTTGTTGAAATGGCGGCTCAAATCGGTCTGTACTGGCTGCTCCTGAATAAACTGCCGGAAATTTAACAGGGCTTTGGTTCACGGGTTCAGGCATAAGACAGGATAACAGGCGCCTTGGGCGCAGTGCAGCATATTATCCGGGAGGCACAAGAGTATCCGATGAGAATATTGATTTTGGAAGATAATGTTCATGATGCTGAACTTATCATGTATGAAGTACGCAAGATAGATATACCTTTTGAATTTAAACGTGTGGAAACAAAAAATGATTTTTTCCGGGAACTGGATGATTTCAAACCGGATATCATCCTTTCTGATTATAAGCTCCCCTCTTTCAGAGGCCTGGATGCCCTGGATATGATAAGGGAAAAGGACACTATTATTCCGTTTATCCTTGTTTCCGGCACCATAGGCGAGGAGCTGGCTATTGAAAGCCTGAAAAAAGGGGCCACGGATTATGTTCTAAAAAACAGGCTGTCTGCCCTGGAACCGGCCATACGCAGGGTGATATGCGAACTTGAAGAACGGAAAAGAAGGATGCAGGCACAGAAAGAAAAAGAGGAAAAGATGAAATTCCTCCAGAACCTGATAGACCTGATCCCGAGCCCGGTCTTTTACAAGGACGCGCAGCTCCGTTTTCTGGGCTGCAACAAGGCGTTTGAGGATTATATCGGATTGACCAGTGAAAAAATGACAGGTAAAACAATTTATGACATAACATCCGGAGAAATAGCAGGCGTATTTCATGCTATGGACATGGAATTGATGGGGAATCCCGGCGTTCAGGTCTTTGAACGCGGGATGAGGTACACTGACGGTTCTTTCCGCGATGTGGTTTTCAATAAGACGACGTACAATGACGAGACCGGGGCCGTAGCAGGCCTCATCGGCGTCATGATCGACATCACAAAACTGAAAGAAGCCGAAAGATCAGCCCGGGAGAAAGAGGAACAGTACCGCATGATCGTTGAATCGACGCATGAAGGGATATGGGTCATTGACACGGATAATAAAACCACGTATTTAAACGAAAAAATGGCTGAGATACTCGGTTATACTGTTGATGAAATAATGGGCAAATGCCTGTTTGATTTTATGCTGGATGATGAGGTCAGGTCTGTGGCCGATTATGTGAAAAACAGGGAAGCGGGAATTGTTGAACAGCATGAATTCAAGTTCAGAAGAAAGAACGGTTCTTCACTTTACGCGCTGTTAATGACCAATCCCCTGTTCGACAAGGAAGGGAAATATACAGGAGCCCTGGCCATGGTGAACGATATCACGGACCTGAAGCAGGCTGAAGAGGAGCTGCTGAGGTCCGAGGAAAAATACCGTATGATGGTGGAGAACCTGAATGACATGATCTTCAGCATGGATGCCAATGGAGTCATAACCTATATCAGTCCGGCTGTAAAAAATATAGCGGGTTATCTGCCCGGGGATGTCACAGGCACGCATTTCTCCAGATTTGTCTTTCCCGATGATCTTGAAGGGATAACAGCAAGCTTTCCGGATATCCTGAAAGGCGTTTACAGGCCTTATGAGTTCCGTATTATCGGCAGGAGAAAGAACCTGATCTATATCAGGAGCTCAAGCCGGATGATCCTGGAGAACGGTGTTTTCGCCGGGATCAACGGCGTCCTGACGGACATCACGGAGCAGAAGGTCGTGGAATCCTTATTAAAAAGCAACATGGAAAAATACAAAGTCCTTTTTAACAGCGGGAATGACGCTGTTTTTGTTTACAGCCTTACGGACGATGACCAGCCCGGGAACTTCATTGAGGTGAATGACCAGACCTGCAGGATGCTGGGATATACGCGGCCGGAATTTCTTGCTTTAATACCCGCAAAGATCATCGCTTCTGATAGTCAGGACATGAATATGGATAACCTGGGAAAATTGCTGGTGAACAAAGCGGTATTATACGAAACAAAGCTGGTTAATAAAACAGGCGAGACCGTTAACGTCGAGGTTAATGCCCATTTATTTAATTTTAAAAACCAGAGGCTTGTCCTGGCTATTGCCCGTGACATCACGGGAAA
>JAQTRT010000300.1 GCA_028711675.1 bacterium
GCGTCCGCGTCATTACGGAAGCGTTTTCAGCATCTTGTCTATGCGGGTCCTGGGCTGGAGATCCCGGATCTGTTCAAAGGAACAGTAAATGTAGTTGAAATGCATCAGCTCATCAAGGTCCTCAGCCGGAAGGTTCCTGGTCGAACACGGCCAGAGACGCGGGAGCAGGTCTTCCAGTTTCTTGTTCTTGAGGCGCGGAGGAAGATTGTTGTACTCTTCGGTACCGGGAATGGGAGTAAATGCCATCAATAAGGGCCGGCATCCGGAACGCCAGACATCCAGTATGGTCAGCAGGATGGATTCCAGGGACTGTCCGGGCAATCCTATCAGGATAAAAACGCTGATCCCCCGGTCCGTATAATAATTATGCCTTTTTGCGGAACAGTATCCGTACCGCCTGAACATCTCCACCGAGTTCTTGAAAGCGGGCAGGCTCAGGTTCTTATGGAACCGTTTCTGCAGTTCCCGGTCCCGGCTTTCCAGGGAAAGAAAGACCCATTTTAATCCGGCTGCTTTCAGCTTTTCCACCAGGCGCGGGTAGAGAAGACGGCCGTCCAGGCCTTCGGGGAACTCGATGGGGATATGCAGCTTTTTCCTGATCATCTCGTCCAGCAGGAGTTCGAGATAATCAGGCGCATCGGACAGGATGTTGGATTCCCAGAAGATCAGGCGCTTATAGCCGGTCCTGATCCGCAGTTCGATCTCTTTCATGACATCGGGAATATCACGGTGCCGTATGGTCCTGCCGTCGATGAAAGGGACAGCGCAGTAGCTGCAGCGGCGGGGGCAGCCGCGCGTGGTTTTAATGACCACGTAATCGGCTTTGTCCTTCTTCAGCAGGCTTGTATCAGGGGTGAGATTGGTTGCCGGTTCTAATTCGCCTGCCACTACCGTATCAGCTTCCGAGGTTCCGGCATGTCCGGGGCAGATGGTGGGATAGATCCCGCCCATGAGGACCGGCACATCAGGATAGGTCTTTTTACAAAAATGGATAGCTTCGTGAACGCCTTCATAATAATAGGTCAGGGAAGAACCTACGTAGATCTCATCCGGTCTTCCGATCTGTTTCAGTTGTTCCGGTATATGGGAATAAGGCAGGCCCAGATGATACCGTTTTTTTCCGGTACCTGAACGGCTGTAGCCGCACAGCCTGGTATCACGGACCGGAGGTGTTGAATTCAGGAAGAACGGATTATCGCTGTATTCGGGATAATAACATTCCTCCATGCAGTCGATCCAGCTCACATCGTACCCGGTACTTTTCAGATAAGCGCTGATCTTCAGCAGGCCGTAAGGATGCTGGACGAACAGGTTCGTTATAACATCATGGATAGGCGGATTGATCAGTATGGCTCTCTTTTTTTTCATGCGGACCTTGATCGACCTTCCCTGTATTTTAAATGCCTTTAAATGAATTTATTGTTTTTATCCCGGTTGTCAAGGTTTTTAAAGACCTTCCCTGTAATAAAACATTTTGACAATGGAGTTAAAAGATATTAATTATATTATGAGATCAATGCCTCATCCCTGAAAAATATGAATGACAAAAGAACAGGAAATCAGTCAGATGCCGGGAAGAAAATCAGCAGGACCGCCCGGGCATGGTCGAAAAAACAGAACCCGCCCATGATCCAGGCCTGGGAGATAGACCTGCTCATTAAATATTCGAAAAAATGCAGGGTTCATTTCCTGGAGATCGGGACCTATCAGGGAGGTTCCGGCGCCCTGATCAGCCGTTATCTGGCAAAAGAGGTCCGGCTCACCACCATCGACGTCTTTGATGATGTCCCCCGCAGTACCATTCCGCCGGACAGCGGCCCTGCTGATTATCAGGAAGCAAGAAGAACCATCGTCCGGCAGGGGGATATCAGGAAGGTCAGGATAATCAAAGGCGTCAGCTGGGAAGTCCCGAAAAAACGGGGGAAGAGGATCGATGTCCTGTTCGTGGACGGTGACCACAGGTATCCGTCGGTTAAAAAGGATATCGCGTCCTGGGAGCCTTATCTGGTCAAAGGCGGGTATATCCTGCTCCATGATATTGATTTTCCCGGCGTGTTCAAGGCGTTCAGGGATATGTTAAGGGATAAGAAAAAATTTGTTTTTATTGAAAGGGCGGGAACCCTGGCTGTCATAAGAAAGAGAGCGTGATACCGGGCCGGTCAGAGAAGATCATTTTCAACCGTTCGTTTTCTTCGGAGAAGGGAGCGTGAAGTTCGCCCATTTGAGGAAGACCGCCTTTATTTTTTTATTCTGTATCTTCCCGAAAAGATAATCGAAGATACCCATGTTGATCCGGCATCTTTCATTGGAGGGCATCTGGCTGAAAATGCTTCCTGATGAAGCATAATTGTAAATAGGGCAGACCCCGCAGTACGGCTTATAAACACAGGAGTCGCAGGGCAGCCCGTCCAGGCAGGAAGCCAGGCAGAGGCTTTTCACCGTAGGATGGGAAATAATGCTTTTGTAACTGGCTTTATTAATGTGGCCGAGGCAAAAAGTGTCCTCTCCCACCATTCTTCCTTCATCACAGGAGTAGATCTTCCCGTCGTAATTGTACAGGATCTGGCCGATACCCGCGCCGCAGGGTGAACGCAGTTCCAGGTAATTGGGATCATACTCGGTCATGATCTTGGCCAGCATGATCTTGGCGTAATATTCATGGAAACGGGTCTTTGGATTTTTCAGGTTGTAGCTTATGATGCTGTCCAGTACGCGTTTGTAGAACTTCAGGTACTCATCAGCCGAATAGCCGATCCGGGCCCATTGTTCCCTGGCCACTCCCAGCGGTGTCATGGGCCTGACAAACAGGGCTTCAATACCCTGGCCGATATATTCTTTCACGATCTCTTCAGGGTATTTCAGGGAAAGGCGGCTTACCGTTACGACGGCGCCCGGCCGGTATTTGTTCTCCAGTTTGCTTTTATAGACCTTTTGAGCTTTCTTCAGCCAGTGAACGGTCTGGCGGTAACTGCTTCCCCCGGACCAGATCCGGTTTTTGTTGTGGAGCTTTTCCGGGCCGTCCAGGGATGTACAGAGTGTAACGCAGTTCTTCACCAGGAATCCCAGTTTTGTCTCATCCATCAGGGAAAAGTTTGAGACAAGCCGTAGTTCCAGGTCCTTCTTCTCTGTCTTGTTCTTCTCCCGGCTGTATTCGATGATGAATTTGATCACGGGCCAGTTCAGAAGCGGTTCCCCTCCCTGGAATTCGATGGCAACGGAAGGTGAGGGCGATTTAAAGATCATGTCCACGATCTTTTTGGCCGATCCCATGTCCAGGTCAAAGCCTTTTTCATTCTGGTTCCGTGAAGAAGCCTGGCAGTAAACGCATTTATGGTCGCAGCGCAGGGTGACCACGATGATATGGAGGCTGGGTCCCTGCCACAAGAAAAGGTTCTTCTGCTGGTATTCGGTGATCAAGGCGGGAAAATCCATCTTGTCCCTGATCAAGCCCTGTTCCTGAAGATAAGGATACAGAGGGCTGGATTCTTTCACTTTCCCTTTCAGGAAATCCTTGAATTCCGGGGGCCGGAGCATGACATACTCGCCCATATCATTGGTG
>JAQTRT010000044.1 GCA_028711675.1 bacterium
CTGGGGTCCAGGACCTCTTCATAATGACCGCCATCCAGCATCCTGGCTTTGAGCAGGTCTTCAGCCGTCCTTCCGATATGTTCCATCTCCTGCTCATGCCCCTGTACAATCTCATAGCCTGAATATCCTCCCCATGAATCCGGGCTCATCTGGATGTTATTGCCGTCCCGTGCCACGGCGTTCACAGACAATCCCGTGAAGACCTTCTCCTGCGAAACCAGGCTTCCCTCCGTATTCCCGTAATACGATTCCTCTTTTCTCTCCACATAGGTGAGCTTTCTGTTAATGAGCTTCTTAAAACCCTGCAGGATCCCGTCATACCCCGTGAGTAAAGCATGTTTCTCCTCCAGGGACCGGGAAAAAGGGTCCAGGGTGAATTGTGTCCGGAAATGGCCGTTCACTTTCGGATGAGACACGACCTCTCTTTTTATCCGGGAATAAGGACTGATGCGGGATGTGTTCTCCAGAACGGTCCGGATGTAACGGTCCAGATCATCCACGTCCGTGAAGGAAATAAAGCCCCACTGCCCGTTTTTTAAAAGACGGACGCTGGCGTTCCTTACTTCTTTTTTGGAAATTGTTTCGATCTTGGCATTGGATAACTCGATCAAGGAGAGCAGTTTTTTTTCTATCCGGATCTCGCCGAACCCGGCAGGAAGACGCTCCAGAGAGCGTTTAATAAGATCGAGCATTGGTGGACTCCCGGATTCGCTGCAGGGCCTTCTCCCTGACAGTGCTGGAAAAATCGAATCCGATCTCCGAAGTCGGCAGCATGATCACGCTGTTCTTATCCAGTTTTTTGATCAGCAGGTATTTTAATATGACCGGATTTTCCTTGATATAATCGCCGATGATCCTGAGATAAGCCACTTCGTTCTCTGCTTCCTTCTGAAGCTTTACTTTTTCCAGTTCAACGGCTCTCAGGTCCATCTTGAAATTCTCCTCATATTCGATGGATTGGTTCACTTTTTCCGATAATTTCCTGTAATTAAAGTCAGGAATGATGACGGAGCTGAGGATATTGATCCTGTTCACCGTAATGCCTTCATACTTATCCCGGACCAGGCCTGTGATCTCAGCGGGAAGTGTCTTGAGGTAAGCGTTCAGATTATAATTATTCTCCATGGCCAGACCTATTTTTTCCGCTGCCAGGCTGCTGATCTCTTTTTTCAGGAATTCATCGATCTCACGGGATGACCTGAAATCCTTAAAGAGGGATTCGATCTTCTCCATTTTCAGCCGGTAAACGATGAGGATATCGGATTTCAGGATCGGGATCTCTTTATCGAGCAGATAAGCCTTTTTTTCCAGGGGGAACGAGTATTCCCGCTCGTTAAGGGAAAAATTTCTGGTGATGCCGTTGGCCGGGATGCTGTTAAGCAGGTTGAAATGTAATCCGGGCTTTTGATAAACCACCAGCCGGCCGGGATACCTGAAAAAAACCACTGTGCACTGGTTGAGAGGTACAGAGATGAACGCGGAGTAGATGGTGAAGACCAGCAATAAAACGGTCAACAGAATGATCAGGTATTTCATGTTAATGCTCCTGTTCTGCTATGGTTGAAATGGCATGTTTAAAAATGAGAAGCTGCTTCTTCTCCTTCTCCACCTTAATGGTAAAGTTATCATAATCCAGGACCCGTGCCTTGATGGGAAGGCCGTTCATCAGGTAAAATGTAAGCTCCTGGTTGTTCCCTTTGGCTTGTTCCAAAAAATCATCCTGTGGCGATTTCACCCTGTTGTTCCGTATGGTCATAGAAGACCTCCGTTGTGATATTAATGGATTTCCATGGATCCGGCTAAGCCAGTCTCTGCTGCTCTTCCTGCCATTGATCAATGCATTCCCTGATCTCATCGGTCTTATCAGGATCGAACCATCTGATCCCTTTCTCTTTTTTAAACCAGGTCATTTGCCGTTTGGCGTAGTTCCGTGTTTTCCTGGCTGTTATTTCCCGGGCTTGTTCCAGGCTCAGTTCATGGTTTAAAAAACTAATAGCCTCGGAATAGCCGATCCCTTTTTTACTCAGACAATCTTTCGTATAACCTTTCCGGAGCAGCTCTTTTGTCTCATCCACAAGCCCTTGATCATACATCTCCCTTGTCCTTTGGTTGATCAGACTGTACAGTTCCTCCCGCGGCCTGGTCAGGCCGATCCACAGGTGATGGTACTGCACGGACCTCTGATGGGTCTCGATAAATCCGGAGAACGGCTTGCCGGTCAGATGATAGACCTCCAGAGCCCTTATGATCCGGCTCCTGTCATTCCTGCTGATGCGCGAATAAGAAACGGGATCCACTACCCTTAACCGGTCGTACAGAAATCCCAGGCCGTGTTCTTCCATCAGGCCGTTTAATTCTTTCCGCACGGTCCTGTCCTGTCCCGGTGCGTTTGACAGGCCGTAAACCAGGGAACGGATATAAAGACCGGTACCGCCGACAATAAAGGGGACCTTTCCCCGGTGTATGATTTCATCAATGAGACGGTGAGCATCTGTCATGAATTGAAAAGCCGAATAATCAGCTTCAGCTTCTATTACGCTGATGAGATGATGTTCGACCCTGTTCAGCAGGTCCGCTTCCGGCTTGGCCGTGCCGATATCCAGGTATTTATATACCTGCATGGAATCAGCGGAAATAATCTCCCCTTTTTCTTGGGCCAGCTCGACAGCCAGCCTGCTTTTACCAACTCCGGTAGGTCCAGAAATAATTATGATAGGCTTTTTTTCCAAATCAAGATCAACTCATGTTGAATTTATAGGATATAACTTTTTGAAAAACATCATTAAAGATGATCTTGAGCCTTTTATGCCTGTCTTTCTCCTTGTATTCCAGTAAAAGTTCCGGATGTTCCTCGATTTTCAGGGCATATTTGAGCATGACCACGGATAATTCATATTTATGAATGTTCGCGTTTAGGATGTCTTCGAGCGGCAGTTCCATTTCAAACCTCCATCTGTCCGGGCCGGGACCAGCAGGATCAGGGGATCCGGGGACCGGTGCCTTCGGACATATCTATTTTCTCACTAAAGTATATACTATTTATTTATAATATCAATAATTTTTTTAACGACCCCTTCTACAGAATCATTAACCAGGATATAATCATAGTATTTCTTAAATTCCATCTCACTTTTAGCGTTTTCCAGACGCATTTTCACATCTTCATCCTTCTCCGTTCCCCTGGCTTTTAACCTCCGCTCCAGTTCTTCCAGACTGGGAGGGATAATAAAAAAGGAAACAGCGTCCTGATAAGCTTTCTTTATACTCATGCCTCCCTGGATATCGATGTCCAGAAGACAGGTTTTATTCTCTTTGATGCATTGTTCGAGGAATTCTTTCGGTGTACCGTAATAATTATGATACACACTGGCCCATTCCGCGAAATAACCGGATCGAATTTTTTTCTTGAATTCCTCTTCTGTGAAGAAATAATAATCCTTCCCTTGTTTTTCGCCCTTTCTCGGTTTCCGTGTTGTGGCGGATATGGATATCTCTATTTCAGGTCTTGCTTTTTCCAGTTCATGGCAGATCGTGGTCTTGCCGCATCCTGATGGTGCTGAAATTATGATGATCTTGCCTTTTCGATCCATATGCTCCTTATCGCTCCTGCTCTATCCATCAATATTTTTTTAAAAAGGGTGCGGAAAGGTCCTCTCAGGCAGTGAAAAAAGCATGCACCCATATCATCCAGTATTGTGATAATAATACGGAAAAAAATAAAAAAGTCAAATCATTTCTAGCCCCACGGAAGGCCATAAAGGTTTAAAGGCTAAAAAGGGTTTAAAGGCAAATAAAAAGTTTAAAAGGTAATAAAGGTTGTAAAGGAAAATAAAAAGGCTATAAAGGCAAGTTAAGGCTGTAAAGGGTTTAAAGGTTAAAACATTATTAACAACATCTTTTTCTTTCTTAACCTTTATAACCTTTATCTGTCTTTTAAACCTTTAAAGCCTTTATTCATCATGCGTTCTCTTCAGTCCCGCTCTCACCTGCTGCCTCAACCTGATCTTTCTTCTTTTTCCCGGGACCGGAGAGGAACTGGACCTGTGAAGCCACTATCTCAGTGATGTTTTTATTATTTCCTTCCGGTGTTTTGAATTTGAACTGATGCAGACGGCCGTGGAGCCCGATCTGCTTCCCTTTGACCAGGTATTTTTTCAGATTCTCGCTCTGACGGCCATAGCATCTGATCCGGAAAAAATTACTTTCTTCCATCTTTTCCTCGTTCTTCAGGTAATTCCGGTTATTCACCAGGGTAAAGAGAAGGGACGACGTGCCGTTCTGGTTTGTTTTAAGATCAGGCTCATTGACCACCCTTCCCACAATCAATACAGAATTAAGATCGCTCATAAAAGACCTCCTTTTGCTTTAACTGTTATATACAAAAAATTAAAAGGTTTTTTTCCGGAAAAATTCCCGGACAAATCCTGATCGAAAAGCTGTTCCCTGCTGACAGAACCGTATTTCATCCTATGACTTCCGCATGATCATTGGTCATTATTACATCACCTTTTCACGGCATCAAAATTTTTCTTGCTATTTTAATTAAACATATTAAAATATAACGTATGATTAATTTCTTTCTGAGAATGATATTCGGCACAAAGACCGAACGGGACATTAAAGCCCTGCAGCCCGTCATTGATAAGATAAACTCCCATGAAGCCGTAATAAGGAACCTGACCGATGAACAGCTCGCAGGCTGTACCCATGAATTTAAAAAAAGGCTCAAGGAAGGGGAAAGCCTGGATGACCTGCTTCCTGAAGCTTTCAGCGTGGTCAGAGAGACAGCCCGCCGGCTCCTGGGAGAACGTCCTTTTGACGTCCAGCTCACAGGCGGTATCGTCCTGCACAAAGGCAAGATAGCCGAGATGAAGACCGGAGAAGGAAAGACCCTTTCCTCCACACTGCCGGCTTACCTCAACGCCCTGTCAGGAAAAGGTGTTCATATCGTCACGGTGAACGATTATCTGGCCAAGAGGGACCGTGAATGGATGGGGCCCATCTTTGAATTCCTCGGGCTCAGCGTAGGCGTTATCCAGCATGATATGGCCCTGGAGCATAAACAGCAGGCGTATAACTGCGACATCACGTACGGGACTAACAATGAATTCGGCTTTGATTATCTGCGGGACAACATGATCCCTCATAAGAACTTCAAGATGCAGAGGGAGCTGAATTACTGCATCATCGACGAAGTGGACAGTATCCTCATTGATGAGGCCAGGACACCCCTTATCATCTCAGGGCCGGCCGAGGAATCAACGGATAAATACTATGAGGTGAACCGCATTATCCGCGCGCTGAAAAAGGACGAGGATTTCGAACTGGAAGAGAAGTCCAAATCCGCATACCTGACGGAAAAAGGCATCACGCACGCCGAATCCCTTATGAAAATCGATAATATTTTTACTACTAAAAATATCGAGATCCAGCATCTTCTCAGCCAGTCCATCCGGGCCCATTTCCTCTTTAAACGTGACGTGGACTACATGATCAAGGACGGGAAAGTGGTCATTGTGGATGAGTTCACGGGACGCATCATGCCGGGCCGCAGATGGAGCGACGGCCTTCATCAGGCCATCGAAGCCAAAGAAAACGTGATCATCGAAGCCGAGAACCAGACCCTGGCCACCATCACATTCCAGAATTTTTTCAAATTATACAAAAAAATAAGCGGCATGACCGGAACGGCGGAGACAGAAGCCAATGAGTTCATGGAGATCTATAAACTGGACGTGGTCGTCATTCCTACCAATATGCCAATGGTGAGGCTGGACCACCAGGACCAGATCTACCGTACCTTCAAAGAAAAGATCAACGCTATGGTCAAAGAGATCGAGGACAGGAACAAGCTGGGCCAGCCTATCCTGGTGGGTACGGTCTCCATCGAAAAATCCGAGATCATCAGCAGGGAACTGAAACGCCGGAATATCCTGCATCAGGTCCTGAACGCCAAGTATCATGAAAAAGAGGCTCAGATCATCAAACAGGCCGGAAAAAAAGGGACGGTCACCATTGCCACGAACATGGCGGGAAGAGGAACGGATATCGTCCTGGGCGGTTATCCCGATTTCAAGGAAGAGCTGCAGGAGAACATTTCGGTCTCATCGGAGCTCACAAAAAGTTTCCACCAATACATCGTACTCGGGGACCTTGAACAGGCCGGGAACCTCATCGAGGAATTCAAAGGCCAGGAAAAGGATAAGGCCCTTTCGGTCCTCTGCAAACTGGCGCTGAAACAGCATAATTTCACGGTGGCCGACGGATCTATCGACAGGATCAGCCTGGAATCCCTGAAAAAGGAGATCAGAGGCCTTTCCATCCGCGTCAAGGCCTGGAAGGAAGAAAACGAAGAAGTAAAGAACCTGGGCGGGCTCCATATCGTAGGTACTGAAAGGCATGAAGCCAGGAGAATCGACAACCAGCTGAGGGGGCGCAGCGGCCGGCAGGGGGATGACGGTTCTTCCCGGTTCTTTATCTGCCTGGAAGACGACCTGATGCGCATCTTCGGCTCGGACCGGATCAGCAATGTCATGCAGAGACTCGGTTTGAAAGAGGGCGAGGCCATCGAACACCCCTGGATATCGAAAGCCATTGAGAACGCCCAGAAGAAAGTCGAGGACAGGAACTTTGAGATCAGAAAGCACCTCTTGAAATACGACAACGTCATGAACGTCCAGCGAACGTTCGTTTACCGGAAGAGGAACGAGATACTGGACGAGGCAAATTTAAAAGAAGAGATCAAGGATTCTTTAAAAGAAATCATCTATAATAAGACGGAACAATACTGCGAAGCTAAGAACGATCCGGACCACTGGGATATGGAGAACCTGAATAAATTCCTTTTTGCCACCTTCGGCATGAAAACGGACGGAGAGGCCGGGAACCTGAAGAACCTCACACGGGACGAGTTCAACCAGATGCTCTATGAAAAACTTCTGAAGATCTACGAGGGAAAGGAAGTCCAGATCACAGCCGACCTGACGAGGCAGATCGAACGCGCCATCATGCTCCAGATCATCGACACGAAATGGAAAGAACACCTTTACGCCATGGACCATCTCAAAGAAGGTATCAGCTGGAGAGCTTACGGTGAACGCGATCCTCTGGTCGAATATAAATTCGAAGGATTCCGTATCTTCGAGGAACTGGTGGGACAGATAAAACAAAACTCACTGGAAATGCTCTTCAAACTCGACCCGGAAGCCATCCGGCAGGAGATGAGCCGGGCCATGGCCCTGGAGATGAGCCAGGCCAGGATGGGAAAAGAGATCCATTCTGAATACGGCCAGTTTGATGCGTTACGGGCGGAAGCACAGGAAACGCAAAATCAGGGAATGATGCCCCAACCCCAGCAGCAGGTAAGACGTTCGCATGAAAAGATAGGCCGGAACGATCCGTGCTGGTGCGGGAGCGGGAAAAAATTTAAACACTGTCATGGCAATCTCGATCAATAAACATTTCATTATATTATTCTCGTTCTCCCTGCTTCTTTACCATTGCTCAACTTTTAACGGCTCCTCCCGGGCCGGAGAACAAGCCGCTCCCGGCGGGGAGAACAAATACGACCTGTACAGCCGGGGGTTCCAGGAAGAAAACAGCGGGAACATGGAGAAGGCTGTATATTATCTGAAAAAAGCCTATGCTCTTGACCCTTCACCGGAAATCGCCAGGGAACTCTCCTCCTGTTATCTGCAAATAAGTGATTTCACCAATGCAGAATATTATCTTGCGGACAGCATCCGGCGCAACCCGGACAATACGGAACTGCGTTTTTCCCTGTCGGACGTGTATCTTCTGCAGAAGGACAATCAGAAAGCACTGGATACACTGGACCAGATCATCCTCCTCAGCAATACTAACCTGCAGGCGTATTTTAAGATCGCATCCATTTATCACGATGACAGTAACTACAATAAAGCCATCACTTACTACAAGAAAGTACTGGACCTGAACGAAAATTATTCCGATGCGCTCTTTAACCTGGGCAACATCTATTTTAACCTGGGGGAAAAGAGGACAGCCAAGTTTTACTTTAAAAAGATACTCGATCTGAACAACGACGACCTGGAATCCAAGTTCATATACGCTTACCTGCTCAATCTCACCGGAGAGTACCAGGCCAGCCTGAAGCTGTACCAGGAGCTTTACCAGTCATTGCCCAGCAACGAATCCCTGGTGAAACACATGGCGGAAGTGTATTATCTCATGGACGACAGGGAGAATTCCCTGAAATACGTGGAGATGCTCCTCCAGCCCGACAAGGTCAAGAAGGAAGAGACCGATATTTATAAGGCCATCCATTATGAATTAAAAGGGGAGCAGCAGAAGGCCAGGAACCTGTTCCAGTCCATCATCCGCAAGGACGAGAACGACCTGCTGGCCCATTACGGCCTCTATAAAATACACCTCCATAATAACAACTACGCCCAGCTGAAGAACACCCTGATCACCCTGGGCAAGATCTTTTACGGCAACGAGAACTTCACGGAAGCCATCCGGTTCTTCAACAAACATAAAAAGCTCGCGCCGGGCAACATCTCTGTATATTCCTACCTGAGTATCATCTATGAAACGCTTGAAAAATACGACCTGGCCATCCAGGAACTGCGGAACGCCCTGAAGATCAAGAACAACGATGTCAAGCTGAACTATCACCTTGGTATCCTGATGGAGGAAAAAAAGGACTTCCCCAATGCCATCAGACAATTCGAAAAAACCGTCAGTTTCGACAGGAAATTCCTCTCCGGCTACATCCGTCTCGGCTATATGTATAATTCACTCGATAACAATAATAAATCCATCCACATTCTGAAAAAAGGTCTGAATGAACTACCGGAGGAACCGGACCTTTATCTCATGCTGGGAATAAGCTATATCAAGGATAAACAGTTCACCAATGCCATCGCCACATTAAAAAAAGGATTGGATTACAATGACAAGGATGTGCTCCTTTATTTCAACCTGGCCAATGCGTATGACGGAAACAAGGATAAAGAAGGAGCTGTCCGCATTCTAAAGAAGTGCCTGGAATTGAACCCGGATGATCCGGAAATTTCCAATTATCTGGCGTATCTTTATTCCGAACTGAACACTAATCTCACCGAAGCCCGTGACCTGATACAGTTCTCCCTGGCCGAGGACAGGAATAATTTTGCCTACCTGGACACAGCGGGCTGGATCTATTACCGTCTCAATGACATAGGAAAAGCCAGGGATTATCTGGAAAGGTCAAAGGAGAGCATGGAGAAAGAGGAAAAATACGACTCTGTGGTCTACGAACACCTGGTGGAAATATACCAGAAACTGAACGACGGGGAAAAGACAAAGCTTTATCAGAAAAAGATAAGAAATGAAAACGAAAAATAGGCAGAATAATCCAGTTTAACGGAGTTAACCTATGAGCACGATTGTCATTATGGGCACGCAATGGGGCGACGAAGGAAAAGGCAAGATCACCAACCTCCTGGCCCGGGACGCTGATTATATCGTCCGGTACCAGGGCGGGAACAACGCCGGCCACACCATCTACATCGGCCCGGAAAAATACGTTTTCCACCTCCTGCCGTCCGGCATCATCGAGAAGAACAAGAAATGCGTGCTGGGCAACGGTGTGGTGATCGACCCGACGGCCCTGATCGAGGAGATCAATCTTCTGCGCGAAAGGCAGATCAGCGTGAATAAGCGCCTTTTCATCAGTGAGAACGCCCATATCGTCCTCTCTTACCATAAGCTCATCGACGCGGACCGGGAAGACTCTAAAGTGAAGATCGGAACCACTAAAAGAGGCATCGGACCGGCCTATGAGGATAAGTATGCCCGGATCGGCATCCGTGCCGTGGATTACACCAATGACGAGGTATTCCTGAAACTTCTGGATAATAACCTGGTGGAAAAGGAGAAGACCATCTCCAAATATACCAGCATCGAGAAATTAAGGAATGAGATACTCTGGCAAAGGGACAAGATCCTCCCGGAATTCAAGCAGTACGTCAGCAACATCACGCTGCTCCTTAATTCCGAGATCAAGAAAAAAAAGAACATTTTATTCGAGGGCGCCCAGGGGATCATGCTGGATGTGGATTTCGGCACATACCCTTACGTGACCTCGTCCAATCCGTCTGTCGGAGGTGTGGTGATCGGTACCGGCATACCTGCTTCCAAGATCGGCAAGGTCATCGGCATCACCAAGGCATACACCACCAGGGTCGGGGAAGGGCCTTTTCCCACGGAGCTTTTTGACAGCACCGGCGATCTCCTGAGAAAAGAAGGGAATGAGTTCGGCGCTACGACGGGCCGGCCCAGGCGCTGCGGCTGGCTGGACCTGATCGTTGTGAAATACTCCACCATCATCAACGGCATCTCTTCCATCGCCCTGACTAAAGTGGATGTTCTCAATAAATTCAAGGAGATCAAGGTCTGCACGGCCTATCAGTACAAGAACAGCAAACTGAAGTCTTTCCCCCTGGACCGCACGGTCATCAGGAACATTACGCCTGTTTACAAAACACTGAAAGGCTGGAACAGAGACGTGAACGATATCACGGAATACCGGAAATTCCCCGCTGAATTAAAAGATTATATCAAGTTCATGGAAGATTATCTCGATCTGCCGGTCAGCCTTCTCTCCATCGGCAAGGAAAGGATGGAGTCCATCGTGATCAAGCAAAAGGAGATTTCGTTTTAAGGGAAGCCGTACCAAAGTTGATAAGATTATTTTACGTTATATTTCTTCTTAAACTTCTCGACCCGGCCTGAAGCAGCCGCGGTCTTCCTCTTCCCGGTATAGAAAGGATGGCACGCGGAGCAGATTTCCACGTGAATATCCTTTGCCGTTGACCGTGTATGGATCACATTACCGCAAGCGCAGGTAATGGTCGTGTCAAAGTATTTGGGGTGAATTCCTGCTTTCATTTATTCTCTCTCCTGTTAAAATGATTTCAAAGGGTTTAATGGAACAGGGCCTGCAGATCGAGCGCCCATCCCACCCGGATCTCGGATCCGTGATAAATATCGGTCACGGTTGATTCATAAGTGCTGGTATATGATCCATAGGAAGTGGTATAAGTATACGAATAGGTCTGTGCCGTTACCAGGGCCTGCAGGTTGTAATTGATCAGGGCATACAGGCCTAACCGGTTGAACATGATACCGAACCCTAACTCTCCGCCAAAGGAAAGGGTCAGGGGTATGTCCGATGTAGTGACACCTACATCCGGCTGGTATTTGATAAAGGCCATGTTAAAATCCATATCCACGAAAACGCCGATGGGCGAGGTCCCGCCTCCGCCGGCGCCGCAGCATCCTTTATTCCCCATAAGGCCGATCCTTCCGCCGACCCCGAACCCGGGTCCTGTATAAGTATCTACTCCCGCAATATCCTTATTATCATACGTTAACGTGCGCCAGGCGAAATAAAAAACACCGTAATTAAGGTCACCCGGTTTGGCGAACCGGATACCGATCATCAGGTCCTGAATATTGGCCTGCCAGTCAGCAGCTTCAACCGTGTAGGTCGAGGTACCCGAACTTTTACCGGTATTGGACTCATAGGTCACGTTGATGGTTGCCCCTTTATCGATCGCCATTTTCTTTCCTGTGAATCCCAAATAAAGAAGATAAGCATAAGCGCCTATCTTCAGGTTAAGGAACGAAGTCGTACCGCTCTGTTCGACATTCTCGCTCCATGAGTCGCCCGTACTGTTTACAGTGTAGATCCGGTTGTATTTCGGCGAAAGTCCCAACTGGATGTCAAGACCAAGCTGCGGATTATTGAATTTCTGTTCCGGTTCCACGACCCCGCCCTCTTTAGTGGCCACCAGGCCGCCTCTGGAAGGGGATGTCGTAGACCTGTACTCCACTTTCATGCCTGCCAGCTGGGCGGCAATGACCTTCGAAACCTCGGACATCTCCTCGACCGTATTGCTGCTTTCCCTTTTTCCCAGTTTGGTCTCGCCTGTCTCCACGTCAACAGCACGGACATTCAGAAAATACTGGGATCCGAGCCGGCTCAGGGTACCCACGAGGATAAATTTACAATTCAGGATCTTACCGATCTTGGCTGCTTTCTGCGATTCGGTCAGGCCTGACAGGGACATCTGCTGTTCCTTGATGATGTCCTGCATGCGGCTCCTCTCGATCACTGTGAATTTTTCCGTATTGATAAGGTCTGTCCTGAGAAAATCAGCCACAGCCTCTGCCTCATCCGTTGATACGCCTTTGGCTTCCAGGTCCATCACGGCGATCCTCGGTTTTTCAGCTTTATCCTTGTTTTCTTTCTCATCCTCTGCCGAGATACGGCCGGCCAGGAATAAGCTTAAAATCAATATACTGATAATGGTTTTTTTCATAAAAACTCCTTCTTAATTCTTCTTCATCCCTGTTAATTCCTGATCAATATATTTATTAATGGAATATAATAAATAATATTTACATATCAAGGAAAAATAATTTTTATAATTCAAAAATCAAGATTTTTTTAGTATAAAATTACTCTCTTTTTCCCCGATCCTTGCGTCAAGGCTGACCCGTTTTATTACATTAAAGAAACAGGATCCACATCAATGATGATATTTACCTTATTCTCCCTGCGCGGAAGGGTCTGCAGGGCCTCCCTGATAAGCTTGAACGATTCCGCCTTGATCAGGACCTGGTACCGGTATTTACCCTGGATCCGGCTCAGAGGCGCTGAGACCGGCCCCAGTATTTCAACTTCATTCTTCCGGTCCTTCAACTGCCCGTTCAGGGAAGCCGATATCTTCTTTGATACTTCTTTTACTTCTTCCTGGTCCTCCCCTTCGAAAGTGATCTTAATAAGCCGGATAAAGGGCGGATAATTGAGCTCTTTCCGTAAAGCCAGTTCTTCTTCATAGAATTTCTCCAGGTCATAATTGATGGCATGTTTAATGGCGTAATGATCGGGCAGATAGGTCTGGATGACCACTTCTCCCGGAAGTTTGTCCCGGCCCGCCCGTCCGCCCACCTGGACGATCAGGTTAAAGACGTTCTCCGCCGAACGGAAATCCGGGATGTTCAGGATATCGTCGAGGTACAGGATACCGCTCAGCAGCACAGCCGGGAAGTTCAACCCCCGGGAAATGATCTGGGTGCCTGTGAGAATATGGATGGTGTGATCGGTAAACTCGCGGATGATCTTTTCCAGCATTCCTTTTTTCCTGCTCACATCCATATCCAGACGCTCTGTCCTTTTATCCGGAAAAACGGCTCTCAGGATATCCTCGACCTTCTGGGTACCGGCGCCCTGATGGACCAGGTTGATGGACCGGCACTTGGGACAGGAATGAGGCTCCTCCTCGGTATGGCCGCAGTAATGGCAATGAAGGTTCTTGGAGGTCCTGTGATAAGTGAGGGAAATATGGCAGTTCCGGCAGAGAAAGATAAATCCGCAGCTCTTGCAGACGATATAATTGGAAAAACCCCTGCGGTTGATGAAGAGAAGGATCTGATGGCCCTCTTTCAGGTATTCGTTCATCTTACTGACCAGCAGATCGCTGAAAGGATACTTCCGGGAAAATTCCGGCAGCTGTTTCAGATCGATAACGGTGAAACGCGGCATAGGAACCTTGTTATACCTTTCTTTCAGAATAAAAAGCTTGAACCGGTCGCGTATAGCCTGATAATAGGTCTCTACCGAGGGAGTTGCGCTCCCCATGACCAGCAGGGCCTTTTCCTGTTTGGCCCGGATATACGCCACCTGACGCGCATGGTAACGGGGGGTCTGTCCTGATTTATAGCTGGAATCGTTCTCCTCGTCCAGGATGATAAGGCCCAGGCGGTTGAACGGTGCAAAAAGCGCGGACCTGGCGCCGACAACGATATCCACCTCCTCCCGGACGATTCTGTTCCAGAAATACAGTTTTTCTTCTTTATGGATGAAGCTATGGATAACGGCGATCCTGGCAGAACCGAACCGGCCGGATATCTGGGAGATAAGTTGTGTGGTAAGCGCTATTTCAGGGACGAGATAGATAACCTGCTTTTTTTTTTAATAAAATGCTCTATCAGGGAGAGATAGATCTCTGTTTTACCGCTCCCGGTCACACCGTAGATGAGGGAAAAGGCCGGCAGTTTCAATTCGGACAGCTGACTGAAAACAGACTGCTGTTCCGGCGTGAGCCGGACCGGACCCCGGACAGCTTCCCCGGAAGGAAAGAGATACTCACGGGCCTTCACTGCGGAAGGCGTGATGAGCTTCAGAACCTCGCCCAGTGAGGCAAAATAATATTCGCTCATCCATTTGGCCAGGCTGAGCAAAGGTTCGTTCAGGAGAGGTGTCTCATCAACCACGGCCAGGATAGGCTTGATCTCCCGGAGGGGGGCCTTGACATCCTTGAGGACCTCGATCACGAAACCCAGTGTGAGGCGGTTATGAAAATTAACTTTAACCCTTTTTCCCGCCTGAACACGGTCCTGCTCAGCGGCAGGTACAGAGTACAGGTAAAACTGCTGGACCGGAATGGCTAATACGACTTTAACAAACATGGTTTAAATACTGGTCCCTTAAAAATTGCAGAGCAGCCCAGAGTTCCCGTTTCAAGCCCGGCTCATAATACACTTCTGCCGGACCGGAAAGGAGAAAGAAACGGAATGAATTAAAATCCCTGTACTCCTGCGTGTTCAACCGGCATCCTC
>JAQTRT010000045.1 GCA_028711675.1 bacterium
GCACCGCCGATGTGCAGGTATCCGGTGGGTGATGGCGCAAACCTGACTCTGATCTCTTCCATGAATATACTCCTTTTCGTTCATCAAACTATTAAATTTAAAAAGGATAGCAAATAAATATTAAGGAAGGAATCAGGCGTAGCGACGGGTCTTCAGACCCGTTGAATGTGATGCTACAGTATGCAAATAATCACCGTACCTAAAGGTACGGTGCTACGGGAATACATTACCATAGTAACTTGTACAAAGATTGGTTGCAGGAGAGTATCAGTATACAAGCGTGTTCTCTTTCAGGCTGCTGTGGATGAGCAGGTTGGAACGGAGGCTTTTGGAATCGCCTGCCGTTATCTTGATCTTAACGTTGCGCGGTTCAAAATAATTCTTTATCTCTTCCAGCATTTTAATCTCATCTGTATCCAGGTTCTCAAGGTCGATCACGTTCAGGATCACTTTACCGATGGCATCAAAGACCCTTTGTTCGATGTTCTTGATGAGGATGGGGATATCTTCAATGGTCAGGGCCCCGGCCAGTTTTATATTCAGAATATCGTTATTTGTGAAATATTTTACGGTCAGATTGCTCAGTTCAGGCAGGGACGGAGACTGGATATAAAGCTCTTTTACTCTCTTTACCAGGTCATTGACATTAAAAGGCTTGGCCAGGAAATTTTTTATTCCCAGCTTCAATAATTCAATGATCACTTCTCTCCGGGTCTGGGCGGAAATGACCAGGATGGGGATATTTCTGGTCTTAATGTCTTCTTTTAGTTTTTTACAGAGTTTAAAACCGTCGAGCCTGGGGATAATGAGATCAAGGATGATAAGACCGGGTGCTTCCTCTTTTATCATGGATATGGCGGAATATCCGTTGTCTGCAGTGACAACCTCATATCCTTCATAATTGAGAGTTTCTTCTACCAGGTTTTGCAGATTGGTATCATCATCAACAACTAATACTTTTTTCTCGGTTTTCATAGGGAAAATCCTGTTTTTATACCATCTGTTTATATATTCGGCCATATCTAATTAATATATAGCAATTTTTATGCCGTTTTTTTTATGGAACGATCATGAATTTCCGGGAAAACATTATAAAAACCAGTATTTTTTAAAAAATAACTTCATGCCTCTCTTTATCATGCGTTATTTTTACACACTGACCTTTTCCCGGACTTGACTTTAGTTTTAAGATGAATATTTTGTATTTTATGATAGAAAAGGATGTGAGCCGGGAAAACGGTCTTTTTGATAAAATAGACTGTTTAAAAGATATATTTCATAATTTATACTGGACATTTCATCCTGAAGCAGAGACTATTCTCCGTAATATCGATCTTGATCTGTTCGAAAAAGCAGGCCAGAATCCGATCGTTTTTTTAAAGGAGATCAACTGGAGGAAGATGGCCGGGAAACTTCAAGACAGCGAAATTTCCTCTCTGATCCGTAAGGTAAAAAATGACTTTCACGAATATCTTCTGGATCGTAAGACCTGGATCGATTTAAAGTATCCCCATGCCAGAAAAAAGGCTATTGCTTATTTTTCCGCGGAATTCGGTTTCCACAAATCCCTTCCGATCTATTCGGGCGGTCTGGGGATCCTGGCCGGCGATCATTGCTGCGGAGCCAGTGATCTGGGGCTGGACCTGACAGGTGTCGGGCTTTTATATAAAGAAGGATATGTTGATCAGAAGGTGAACAGGAACGGTGACCAGATCACTGTTTACCCCGGCTATAATTTCAGGGATTTTCCTTTACGCCTGATCCGGAACGTCCATAACGAGCCTTTACTCATTTATCTTGATTTTCCGGGCCGGAGGGTATATTTCCAGATATGGGAGCTGGCTGTAGGCCGGATCAAATTATACCTTCTGGACACGGATGTAGACCATAATTTTGAGGAGGACCGGAGGATCACGTCCCGGCTGTACGGCGGGGACCGGGAAATGAGGATATCCCAGGAGATCGTCCTGGGCATGGGCGGTGTCAGGGCATTAAGAAAACTGGATATACATCCTTCTGTCTGGCATATCAATGAAGGCCATTCCGCGTTCATTTTACTGGAACTGGCCGGGGAAATCATGGAAAAAGGTAAGGGCGGAACGTCTCTGCTTCAGGCTCTGCGGAAAGTAAGGAAGAAAGTGGTGTTCACGACCCACACTCCCGTGAAAGCGGGGAACGAGACCTTTGCCTTCTCCCTGATGGAAAAATATTTCAGGAATTTCAGCCGCAGGATGAACACGGACATGATGGACCTGCTGGAAGAAGGAGTGCCTAACAAGATCGAGGATACGGAAGAGTTCAATATGACGGCGTTTGCCATCAAGAATTCGGCTTTTACCAATGCCGTAAGCAGGCTTCACCAGTCTGTTTCCCGCAAGATGTGGCAGACCATCTGGCCGGCCAGAAATGTTCAGCAGGTCCCCATTGATTACATCACCAATGGAGTGAACATTAAGAAATGGCTGGCCCCGGAATGGGGCCCGCTCTTTTCCCGTTACGTGGACAAGGCCTGGGAGGAGAAGATCGATCAGGTTCAGACATGGAAAAAGGTCCATGAAATCCCTCCCACCGAGTTCTGGAAGGCTCATCTCAAGGCTAAGGAACGAATGATCGGATATGTGATTGAAAAGACAAACCAATTTTACAAACGGAACCAGGTGGATATTGGCCGTATCCGCAAGATCATTGGCTCTCTTGATCCCGGCCACCTGTACATCGGGTTCGGCCGGCGTTTTACACCGTATAAACGCGCCGCGCTCCTCTTTGAGGATGAAAAAAGATTGAAGAAGATACTGGGCTCTTCACGCTGCCCGGTCCATTTTATTTTTTCCGGTAAGGCCCATCCCATGGATACACCCGGTAAGGCCCTGATAAAAAAGATCTATGAATACAGCCTGAAAAAAGAGTATCTCGGGAAGATCCTGTTCATCGAGAACTACAGTATCAATACAGCCCGCTATATGGTTACGGGATGCGATGTGTGGCTTAATAATCCGCGGAGACCCTATGAGGCCAGCGGTACCAGCGGTCAGAAAGCAGGCGCCAACGGCGTTTTGAACTTCAGCATCCTGGACGGCTGGTGGCCTGAAGCTTATCATGCCGGGAACGGGTGGGCGATCGGCACAGGCCGGGATTATCAGGACCGCCATATTCAGGACCGGGAGGACAGCCGGTCCCTTTATCAGATCCTGGAAAAAAAGATCATCCCTCTTTATTACCGGAAGTCCGGAGGTTATTCCGGTTCCTGGGTGGACATGATGAAGGAATCCATGTCCGCTATCATACCCCGGTATAATATTATCCGGATGGTGAAGGAATATTTTATTAAATTTTATAATCCTTTGATGTAAGAAACAGATCATCGGCCGGATCCGGAATCATGATGATCCCTCCTGCTGCGGCGATATCAGGAGAGGGCGCAACGGCTGTCGTCTTTTTTCGCGATACCAACGGTCTTAAACGGGGAAAATGCCGGATATGAAGATCCTGGAACTTTTAAAGAAAAATTACCGGAAGGTATATGTTCCTGTTCCGTCCTACTGGAATTATTCCGGCCTGAAAATGAACGGTGAGATAAAAAAAATAAATATTTTCGATCTCATGATCAATACGATCGAAGATTACGTGCCCGGGAACCGTTCTGTTCCCTTACCCGGCTCCCTTGACCAGGCTGTTATTTACGGCGCATTTATCCGTACCACCACAGCGTTTGATTTTGATGGCGATAACAGGTTACGGACCAGGGACCGCTACGGTCTGAGGGAAACAGGGACTATTTTAAGGATGTTCCTTCTCTTCCCCCTGCTGAAGAAAATGGGAGTGAACATGGTTTATCTTCTTCCTGTTACGTCCGGCAGCCGTCAGTTCCGCAAGGGCCGGGCGCCGTCCCCTTATGCCTGCAAGAATTTTTTTAAGATAGATGAGGAACTTTATGATCCCATGCTGGGGGAATATTCCGAAGAAAAACTGGAGATCCTTTTCCGGGAATTTGTGGATACGGCCCATAGTCTCGGCATCAAGGTTATGGTCGATTTTATCCCCCGTACAGCAGCCCGGGACAATGATCTTATCCTCGACCATCCTGACTGGTTCTATTGGATTAAAAAGGAATTTGAGAAGGACTTCAGGCCGCCTGTTATTGAGGGCGTGCCTTTTACCTCTTATGATAAAAAATACGTAAAGCAAATCTATTCTTCCTCCCAAACCAGGGAATTTCTGAAAAAATTTTCTGTCAGTCCCGACCGGATCGACCGGAAAAAATGGCTTCATCTCGTGAAAAAGGTTAAAAAAGAGAATATTCCGGATTTCATGGGTCTTATCAGCAAAGAGTTCGGCCTGACGACCGTACCGGGTTTTTCCGATGTGATCAACGACATCCAGCCGCTCTGGACCGAGACCAGTTTTTTAAGGATGTTCATGGACCTGCCGGTTGATTCAGCCAGGTTTGTTGGCCGGAACCAGCCGCCTTATGCTTTGTTCGATATCATCAAATCGAGCAAGGCACCCGGGAGAAAGCCTAATCACGGCTTGTGGAACCTGATCAGCAGTGTGCTGCCTTACTGGCAGAAACAGTTCAATATCGACGGTGTCCGGATCGACATGGCCCATGCCCTTCCCGTTAAACTGGAGGAACGGATCCTGAAAACAGCAGTGAAAGTAAATAAGAACTTTATTCTTATTGCCGAAGAACTGGATAACAGGAATTCCGCTAAGGCAGCCAGGGCCGGATACCATGCCATCATCGGCAATTTCTGGGCTGTGGAACCGCGCTGGAAGGACGGGAATTTTAAGAATGTCTTTGAGAACGATACCCCCCATCTGAAGCTCCCTCTGATGGCCACTTCCGAGACCCACGATACGCCCCGGACCGTCAGCCGGCCGGGCAAGGACCGTTTTTATTATTTTTCACTGGTGCTTAATTATTTTCTGCCCCGTACCGTTACTTTCATCAATACTGGATTTGAGCTCCGGGAGAGCCATCCCATGAACAAAGGCCTGGATTCGGCGCATGCTGATATTCACGGTTTGGCATGGTGGGACCTGAATTACGGTAAAATGGCTTTGTTCGATTATACGTGCCTTCACTGGAAGACCAATAATGAAAAAGCCATCCGTCTCATGGAATACTGCCAGGGCCTTTTAAAAGAGTATCCGGAGATCAAGCAGTCCGGCCGGAGCCGTTTGATATCCACCGGCCATCCCTATATCCTTTCGTTCTTTGTGCCGGTCAGGAACGATATCCTTTTGTTTGCGGCCAACAGCGATATGAACAGGGGCCATAAATTTCTTTTAAACCTTCCCTTTCCGCCTATCCGGGATTATGATGTCCTCCTCAGTACCCATGTATACCGGAGGAAGAACAGGTTCTCGGATGAAAGGGCGGGGAAACGGATCAGCATAAAAATGAACGGGCTTATAATAAAAATGAAGAGGTCAGAGGTTCTCGTTCTGCGTGTCCGCAGCGTCTGATCCTGTTCCAGACCGGGCCGATGACCGTAAGGATTCCATCAATATTTCCATGAGGTGAAGAGACATGAAAGAGAAGAACACGCCGGATTTTAAAGAGAAGCTCGGGGGGACATTGAACAAATTATTGAAGTACGGGAACAAATACTCGCATATCGCCAAAGTCGAGATCCAGCTCATGATCCTCCTGAGCAAGAAGAACCACCTTTTCAAGGAACTGGGGGAACTGGTATATCAGCGTATGAAAGAAGGCCGGAATGATTATACCGGTGAAAAAACATTCCAGGAGACCATGGAAAGTATCCGCGGATTCGAAGCTGAAGAAGAAGTGCTGAAAAAGTCGATCAAAAAAGGTATCAACAGGGGATAATAAAAAATGCGCCCGAGAGGATTCGAACCCCTGGCCTACTGGTTCGAAGCCAGTCGCTCTATCCAACTGAGCTACGGGCGCCTTGAGGTTCTCTGGGTGAATGAGGGGACTTGAACCCCCAACCACCAGGGCCACAACCTGGTGCGCTAACCAATTGCGCTACATCCACCATGTTTTATACTCTCTTATTAATAGTAAAAATAAAACTGATTTCAACTATTTTCGTTTTTTAATTTCTATGTTCCGGTTTACCATTTTTTAAACACAAAAAAGACCGCAGCCAGGATCAGGCTGAATCCCACCAGGTAGTTCCACTTCAGCTTCTCTTTCAGGTAAACGACGGAGAAGACGCAGAAAACGGCCAGGGTGATCACTTCCTGGATGGTCTTGAGCTGGGCTGCCGTGAACTGAGAATGGCCGATCCGGTTGGCGGGGACCTGAAAACAGTATTCCAGGAAAGCAATCATCCAGCTTATAAGAATGACCTTGATGAGAGGTGCGGATTTATATTTCAGGTGCCCATACCATGCGATGGTCATGAAAATATTAGAGATCAACAATAATACAATGGCCGTCATGGGAAAAGATAATATAGTTTTTGTTTTTTTTGTCAAGTAAAATAAGGAAAAGCATTGCCACAAAGGCATAAAGAAAAAGTAATCAGTCAGCAGGAATCAGGGAAGAAAAGGAGGAGTTTTTTTATGCTTTCGTGCCTTAGTGCCTTGGTGGCTATCCTGTTTTTTCCTTGAAATGATAATTTAAACCCCTATGTTGGTAATATCATAAAACGTGCGGCTTTCCAATACGGGAATACCTTAATGAGGAGGCCTCATCCATGTTAAAAGAGAATTTCATCCAAACGCTTCAGGCGAGCATCCGGAAACACTGGAACCTTCCTGCTTTCTCGGACCATGAAGGACCTACCCTGAACTACAGCCGGGTCGCGGAAAAGATCATATGGCTTCATACGCTTTTTCATGAACACGGTATCAGAAAAGGGGAGAAGATCGCTCTTCTGGGCAAGAACTGCGTTAACTGGGGACTCTCCTATCTGGCCGTCATTACTTACGGCGCCGTGATCGTTCCTATCCTGCCTGATTTTCATACAGACGATATCCACCACATCGTGAACCATTCTGATTCCAGGTTCCTGTTCGTGGCGGACGCTCTCTATGAAAACCTGGATAACAGCAAGATGCAGAAGCTGGACGCTGTTTTTTCATTGACTAATTTTTCCCTCCTGTATTCCAATGTCCGGAACATGTCGCATATCCTGAAAAAAGCAGAGGACCGTTTTGCTAAAAAGGACAGGGATAAATTGCAGCCGGAAAAGATTCAGTTCAACAGGGTCGACAACAAGGAACTGGCAGCCATAGTTTATACATCCGGAACGACCGGTTTTTCCAAAGGAGTGATGCTGCCCCATAACAGCCTGATGGCCAATGTCCGCTACGCGCGCGAACACATGCCGCTGAGGGCCGGGGACACCATTGTCTCCTTCCTGCCCCTGGCCCATTCTTTCGGGTGTGCTTTTGAGTTCCTTTTCCCCTTTGCCGTGGGCTGCCATATCACATTCCTTTCCAGGACGCCGTCCCCCAAGATCATTCTGGACGCTTTTGCCGGGATACATCCCCGTCTGATCCTGTCCGTGCCTCTTGTGATCGAGAGGATCTATCATAAGCAGATCAAACCGCTTTTAAAAAAGGCGATAATGAAGCTTCTTTTTAAACTTCCTTTCATCGAAGGGAAGCTCCGCGGAAAGATCAGGGACAAGCTGTCCCATGCGTTCGGGAATAATTTCATGGAGATCATCGTAGGCGGAGCCGCCTTTAATCCGGAGGTCGAGGCCTTTTTAAAAAAGATCGAATTCCCCTTTACCGTGGGATACGGGATGACCGAGTGCGGCCCTCTTATCAGCTACACCAACTGGAAGACCTATCGTTCCGCTTCCGTAGGACAGCTGGTGGATACTCTGGAGGTCAGGATCGATTCACCGGACCCGTACCGTACGGTCGGCGAGATCATGGTCAGGGGCGAGAATGTCATGCAGGGGTATTACAAGAACCCGGTAGCCACGAAAGAAACCATCGACAAGGCCGGGTGGCTCCATACCGGGGATCTCGGGCTGATCGATCAGGACGGATTCATTTTCATCAAGGGACGCTGCAAGAGCATGATCCTGGGAGCATCAGGCCAGAATATCTATCCGGAAGAGATCGAGGCTAAACTGAACAACATGCCCTTTGTCCAGGAATCGCTTGTGATAGAGAAGGACGGGAAACTGATAGCCATGGTCTATCCGGATATGGAACTGGTGGACAGCAAAGGGGTCAATGAAACGGAACTGAACCATAAGATGGACCAGAACAGGATGGAACTGAACAGCCAGCTTCCGGTTTTCAGCCAGATATCCAAGATCGACGTGTATCCGGAAGAGTTCGAAAAAACAGCAACGAAAAAAATAAAACGTTTTCTTTATTCCATTCCGTCATGAAGAGAGAGATAAACAGAATATTTTATCAATAAGGTAATCTTTTATTTAATATGAGATTATTTTAGGATAGAGTTCATATGTGTCCTTTTTCTCATTCTCGGCCTGCATCCATGCAGGCCTGCAAGGGGAGTCGCTATTTTTACTTCCTGTAAAAATAAACGCGACTCCAAACCGAAAAAGGGGAGATAGGAACAGACCCCTTTCTGTAGTATATAATAAAAAAGTGGAAATTTGATTTAAAAAATATATAATTTTAATGTGCGGAATGTAAAAACCTTATATTTCCTCGTTCCTTTGTTGTTATTATGCTGTTCATCCGGCAAGAACGTTCAGAAGGACGGACAGGAGAAGGGGACCAAAAGCGTCCCGCCGCCAGTAACCGTCATCACGGGAAAGATCGAAATCTACAGGGAGAAAGGGACTCAGAAGATCAATGAAGTTCATATCGTAGCGGACTGGAAGACCCGTTCCCGGATCAATTACCGGATAGAAAATTATAAGGACCTGATATCCTGTGAGGGCAGGATCATGAAAGTGAACGCACGTATCCTGGAAACCACAAGCATCTGGAGTCCTAAGATCAGGATCGTGGATATTATAGAAGAGGTCAAGGAAGACCAGAAATAGTAAACCCTGGGCCACAGGATGTGAAAACAGGGAATACTCTGGGTGATCCTTCTTATTTTAATAATATAAAAGAATGAAATGAAAAATCATTCCCAACGGGGTGACAGCGGAGCAACACGACCCCTGGGAGTGTTGCGAAGCGCAAGAGGGGCGAGAGCCCCTGTTGAGCCGGGGTTTGGGGATGATTTTATTGGGAGGGATATTATGAAAATAAAAGGAGTGAATGAGCCTATCCAAAACGACCGTTATGTCCATGCCGCGGAGGAGGAAGACATACGGTTAACGAAGGAACAGGAAAAGCGTCTTCAGACACGCATGGAAAAGGCTGACTTTAAGCAGAACACATCAGATACCAGGCTGCGGAACCTGATGGAAGAAATGAAGAACGCGCAGGCCCTTATCTCGGAGAACCAGGTCTATCTGGACAATCTTGTGAAGGCCCATGAGGAACTGAAAAGTACCAGGGATTACAGGGATATCCATGCTGAGTTCCAGAAGATCAGCGAGAGCGTGAAATTCAACAATAAACCCCTGATGGAAGCGCTTATCCCCAAGGAGATCGGCTTTTACCAGGATAAGGAGAATCTGACGAAACTGGAGGGGGACCTGAACCGGGAGATAGAGAAGGCGAAAGACCGCCTCTCGGATTCCCAGCATCTGCTCAACCGTTATTCCATCTCTGTGGAGAACATCAAGGCTTCGCTCAACAAGAATGAAGTGAACCAGATGAAGGAATTATTTTCGGAGAACCTGCTGTACAAGAGGTTTAATTCCGACATTGTGATCTCGCTCATTCAGTAAAAACGGATGACCATACGCCGAAGTACCTCAATTGCCCTGATTTCCTTCGCTACCATCATTTCCCGTATCCTGGGGCTTGTGAGGGAACAGCTCTTTGCTTTTTTACTGGGGGCAACGAATTTTGCAGATGCTTTTTTTGTGGCCTTCCGCATCCCGAACCTTCTGAGAGACCTGTTTGCCGAAGGTTCCCTTTCAACGGCCTTCATACCTGTTTTCACGAATTACCTGATCAAGAAGGATAAAAAAAAAGCGATCCTGCTTTCCAATTATGTGATCAATTTCCTTGTTCTTGTGATCGGACTTCTGACACTGCTGGGGTATCTGTTCACGCCCGGCCTGGTCAGGTTCATCGCGCCCGGATTTGAGGCCGATCCTTCCAAATTTCATTTGACAATCATCATGACCAGGATCATGATGCCGTTCCTGCTTTTTATATCCCTGGCCGCCATCTTCATGGGTATCCTGAACGCGCATAATAAATTCTTCATCCCGGCCCTTGCACCCGCGCTTTTTAATGTCGTGATCATTCTGACAGGCGTAGCCATTCTCCTCTTTCATCCGGATGATGTGAACAAGGCCATTGTCTGGTCCGCGGGATCGCTCCTGGGCGGGATCATACAGTTCTTCATCCATGTCCCTTATGCCAGGGCTGTGGGTTATTCCTATCAGTTCAAATTCGACTGGAAGTTCAGAGAGGAAGGTTTGCGGCAGATCACCAGGATCATGCTCCCTTCTGTTATCGGCCTGGCTGCCATGCAGATCAATGTGGTCGTAAATACCAATTTAGCCTCTTTTCTGAAGGCCGGTTCGGTCTCGTATCTGACCTATTCCTTCCGGTTGATGCAGCTGCCGATCGGGATCTTCGGGGTGGCCATTTCCACGGTCAGTACAGCCCTGATCGCCAAAGACATTGCCAGGAACGACCGGACCGGATTAAAGAACAACATCGGTTTTGCCATGAAGCTGAACTCGTTTTTAAGTATTCCTTCCACGATCTTTTTTATCATCCTGGGCCTGCCGGTCGTCCAGCTCCTGTTCCAGCACGGAAAGTTCAATTTCGCGGATTCTCTTTTCACATACCAGTCCCTTATCTGGTATGCCCCGGCTTTTTTCTTTTTTTCCGGGATCAAGATATTCGCTCCGGTATTTTATGCGGTAAAAAAAGTGTCCATCCCGGTGTGGGGAACCATCCTTTCGGTGATCGTGAACCTTATCCTGAGCCTTCTTACTTACAAGAGCATGGGCATCAGAGGACTTTCCCTGGCTCTGACCGTTGCCACTATCGTGAACTTCCTTTTTCTGTATGTGATGTTCCTGATCCTGTACGGCAATCTGAAACAAGGCATGGGAAAGGCCTTGTTCAAACATTGCGCGGCAGGGCTTATCATGGGCTGCGGAGGATACCTGTTCCACCAGGTCCTTTCTGCTTATCACTGGACCCTTTCTTTGGTCCTGCCCATGCTCCTGAGCGGTCTTGTTTATCTGGGATTCTGTTATCTTATGAAGGTGGAGGAACTGGCGGAATTCATCGCTATCATGAAGGACAAGCTGAAACCGGCCAGGAAATAGTCAAAAGGAATCAGTTTCCGTAGCGGTATATTTTGCAGCAACACACCTTTAGGTGTATCGATTATCGTAACCAATGTATTTCGTAGCACCATACCTTCAGGTATGGTGATTACTATATAAATAATTCCCTTCGCGGCAGTCTTTCTTATGCCCGATTCATATTGACATCCGATTCATTTTCATTACCTTATATGCATGTTCGACCAGATCAAAGGCCAGGAAAAAGCTGTACAGACCATTGTTGACCTGATAGGGAATAAAAGGTTCCCCCATTCCCTGCTTTTTTACGGCCCTGAAGGCACGGGAAAGTTCACGCTGGCCAAATTGATCAGCCGTTATTTCTGCTGTCCCAATCCCGACGAAGGATCAAGAGGCCGGGACCTTTGTCCGGTATGCGTAAAGATCGACAAGGAGATCTATCATGACCTGGTGATCGAAAAAAAAGAGACCTATGTTTCCCGGGAAGGAGAGGAGAAAGAGGCCAAGGAGATCAAGGTCGACCAGATACGGAGCATCATAAAAAAGATCAATTATAAATCAGTGGAAGGCCCTTATAAATTCTTCATCATAGACGGCGCCGAGATGATGAACAATATTTCCGAAAACACGTTCCTCAAGACCCTGGAAGAGCCTCTTCCCAATAATTACATCATCCTCATCGCCCATAATATCAACAACATCCTTCCCACGATCCTGTCCCGCTGCGTTAAGATCAAGTTCGATCCCCTCCCCGGAGAGGTCCTGACCCGTCTTCTGAAAGAGAAGCACGGCCTGGATGATGTGGCCGCTTCACGGATCACCCTGGTCTCGCACGGCAGCCTGCGCAGGGCCCAGCTGCTGCTGACGGATAATATGTACGCAACGATCCTGGGAACGCTGGAGGAATTCATCGGCTTTCTTGTGAGGGAGACCATCGACATCCCGCTGCTGTACGGAAAAGTTGAGGAGATCACTTCCATGGAGAACGATCATATCGAGATCCTGCTGGAGTTCCTTCTCCTGTACATCAGCGAATCCTGGAAAGTGTCCGGGCAGTTCCCCCCGGCCGGCCTTGTCTTTAAAAAGCACTTGAATTTAAAAAATATTAGTATAAAATCATATAGTTACATGGTGGATGAGATCATCAGGATCCGGCATTATTTATCGGATTCGAACATTAATCTCAGGTTGCTGATAGAAAATCTGGTCCTTTCTTTAAAAGAAAGGCTGATAAAAGGATAAAATATGAAAGTGGTAAGCGTTAAACTCGATAACTTCTCCGGGCCTGTTTATTGTGAAGCCGGGGATTTCCCGGTCCATGTGGGCAATGTATATATCATCAATACGGAGTTCGGACTGGATATCGGGAAGATCCTCAGGCTTCCTTTTGAGGAAAAAGGGCACAAGGCATTTAAGAACGTGGCAGAACTGGTCCGGCTGGCCAACCAGGATGATTTCAGGAAGATGGAGGAACTGGAAAAGGAGAATATGAACGCCCTGAAAGTGGCCCGTTCCAAGGTGGAAAAGCATAATCTTCAGATGAAGATTTTCGGCGCGCGTTATATGTTCGACAGGAAAAGGCTGATGTTCTACTTCGTGGCGGAGAACCGGATCGATTTCCGGAACTACGTGAAGGACCTGGCCAGCGTGTTCAAGACCAGGATCGAACTCCGCCAGGTGTCGGAACGGGACGAAGCCCGGATGATCGGCGGCCTGGGCGTCTGCGGGATGGAGCAGTGCTGTATCACGTTCCTGAAGAAATACGATAATGTTTCCATTAAGATGGCCAAGGACCAGAACCTTTCCCTGAACACGGTAAAGATATCCGGAAACTGCGGGAAGCTGCTCTGCTGCCTGGATTATGAATACGAGACCTATAAGGAGCTGAAGAAGAATTTCCCCAAGGAAGGCACTTCCATCAGGCTGGACGTGAAGCAGATCAACCGGGAGAAATATTTCGGCTACAATATCCCGTCCGAAGGGGAAATCCCGGGAAAAGTAAAGGGTTTGAACGTGATCAAAGAGACGCTCTTCGTGGAGATCGAGAACGACCATATCATTGAAGTGAACGTCAGCGCGGTCAAGAAATGAACCGCGGATAAAAAGGAACGGCAAGGCCTCTCCCGCTTCCTGTGTCCGGTTTTTTATATGGAAATTTAATAAAGGATATAACGGATGTCCGCCCTGAAGAAAGAAAGCTACTATGTGACCACTCCCATTTACTACATCAATGACGAACCGCATATCGGCCATTTCTACTGTACTACTGTGGCGGATGTCCTGGCCCGGTATCACCGTGTCATCGGGGATGACGTTTATTTCGTGACCGGTACCGACGAGAACAGCCAGAAAACGGTCCAGGCTGCCCGGCAGAGGAATATGGATGTCCGCGAGTTCACGGACCAGATGGCGGAGAAATGGATCAAGGCCTGGAAAGCCCTGGATATTTCCTGCGATTTTTTCATCCGTACCACCATGCCCGAACACAGGGAATCGGTCAAGAAGCTCCTTTTAAAATGCCATGAGCAGGGCGATATCTACAAGAAGAACTATGAAGGATGGTATTGCATCGGGTGCGAAAAATTCCTGACCGATGCGGATATGACCGGCGGCTCCTGCACGGTGCATAAGACCAAGCCGGAGTGGGTGAAGGAAGAGAATTATTTCTTTAAATTATCCCGGTATGAAAAAAAACTGCTGGAACTGTTCAAGAACGAGGATTTTGCCCTTCCGGAATCCCGGCGGAACGAGATGCTGGAATTCATCAAGGCCGGGCTTCAGGATATCAGTATTTCCCGGGCCAGGAAGGAGTGGGGGATCCCGCTTCCCATTGATGAGAACCATGTGGTGTACGTCTGGTTCGACGCCCTGATCAACTATATCACGGCCCTGGGATATTACAAGGACGATGTCCTGATGAAGAAATACTGGAAGAACGCCGTTCATCTTGTGGGCAAGGATATCTTCAGGTTCCATACCATCATGTGGCCGGCCATGCTCATGTCAGCCGGCATCGAACCTCCCCGGCAGGTCTTCGGCCACGGTTTCTTTACCATCAACGGCGAAAAGATCAGCAAGTCCCTGGGGAACGCCATCGATCCCGTGGGACTGGCCGGAAAATATTCCGTGGATGCCATTAAATATTTCATGGTCAAGGAAATCCCGTTCGGCAAGGACAGCGATTTCTCCATCCAGAGGCTCGAGGACCGGTACAGGGGCGATCTTTCCAATGACCTGGGAAACCTGCTTAACCGTTCGCTGACCATGGTCGAGTTGTATAATAAGGGGATCGTACCCACGGCAGATAAG